>JBBKWR010000178.1:0-9925 GCA_037969055.1 Flavobacteriaceae bacterium
GATGAAACATCAAACCTTTATTTTATGGCCAGTAGGTATTTATTGCCCGCTGCCCTAGTGCTAATGACGCTGAGTATAGATTTAAAGGCCATTGCGAATTTGGGTTCCAAGGCCTTGATCATGTTTCTGACAGGTAGCGTTGGCATCATAATCGGGGGGCCCTTGGCCATCCTGATCGTTTCCATATTTTCGCCAGAAACGGTCGGCGGAAACGATTTCGATGCTATATGGAGAGGATTGTCCACCATAGCGGGCAGTTGGATCGGTGGCGGTGCCAACCAAGCAGCCATGCTCGAAATATTTCAGTATAATCCCGATGAATATGGTAAAATGGTGCTCGTCGATATTGTGGTGGCAAACCTCTGGATGGCCGTTATCTTATTTGGCGTAGGGCGTACCAAACAAATAGACAGATGGCTCAAAGCTGATACTTCAGCAATTGAAAGCTTAAGGATCAAGGTAACGGCTTTTACGGAAAAAATTACCCGGGTACCCACTTTGAAAGACTATATGATGCTTTTATTTTTTGCCTTCACGGCCGTTGGGATTTCCCATCTGTTCGGGGAACAGATCAGCACCTATTTGATAAATAATGTAGCTTCAGTTGCCGATACTAAAAATTTTATGTCGTTTCTCGGATCAAGTTTTTTTTGGATGGTCGTTTTGGCCACCCTTGCAGGAATCGGATTATCATTCACCAATGCCAAAAACTATGAAGGGGCCGGGGCCAGTAAAATTGGTGGTATGTTCATATATATTTTGGTGGCGACCATAGGAATGAAGATGGATTTGGGCCGCGTAATGGAAAATCCTGGGCTGCTGGCCATAGGATTCGTTTGGATAGTCATTCATGGAGGCCTGATGATCCTTGTAGCCAAATTGATCAAAGCACCTTATTTCTTTTTGGCCGTTGGGAGCCAGGCAAATGTGGGCGGTGCCGCCTCCGCCCCCGTAGTCGCTGCGGAGTTCCATCCTTCACTGGCTTCCGTAGGTGTATTGTTGGCAGTTTTAGGATATGTTGTTGGCACCGTAGGGGCCTTGTTATGTGCCTATTTAATGGAAATTGCTTCAAAAGTTTAGCATTAGCTAAAGAATTTGGATATTTGCCCCACTAAAAACCAAAAATGAAACGCATATTATTATCGGTATTTCTATCTGTATTATTTTTTCGATGTGGCGATGGCGTTACCAAAGATACCATGACCATAAATGGAACGGTCAAAGGACTCAAAAAGGGAACCTTATACCTTCAACATTTTACGGATTCTACCTTGGTAACCATTGATTCATTGGAAATGGGCGGTGATGGAAAATTTTATTTTCAGACCGAACTGGAAAGTCCCGAAATTTTTTACCTCTATCTGAATAAAAAAGATAACAACGATATCAATGACAGAATTACTTTTTTCGCCGAACCCGGCAACATCACCATAAATACCAACTGGAATACTTTTGATACGAATGCTAGAATTGAAGGATCGCAGACCCAAAAAAAATTTGAGGAATACCGTAAGGTAATGTCAGGGTTCAATAAAAAAAGTCTAGAATATATGCAGCGTGCCACCCAAACCGAAAATACACTGGATTCGCTTCAGCTGGATTCACTGGAACAGATCAATAATCGCAACATCAAGAGAGGCTATGCCTATGCCCTTAATTTTGCCCTCAACAACACCGATTCGTATATCGCACCTTATATAGCCCTCCATGAAGTGTCCGATGCCAATCGCAAATATTTGGATTCTATCAACCGATTGTTGACCCCAGAGGTTGCCGATTCCAAATATGGTAAGGCCTTGAAGAAATATTTGGAAAAATAGTCCATAAAAAAACCCTGATTTTGCAATCAGGGTTTTTTATTATTTATCCTATGTTAGGATAATTTGTTTATTTGGTCGACCAGTCCTTTGGCCTTAGTTTCCAGTTCAGCGCGCAGTGCTTTGAAATGTTTTTTCTTATCCTTTACTTTTCTTGTGTTGATCTTCACGATAAGGTCGTCAAAGGTTTCTATTGCGCTGTCAACAATTTTTGCACCCTCCTTTGAATCTTGCTTTCCATTCGCGGCATCCACAATATAGACTGCCTCGATTAAATCGCCCAACACATTATTAACGTCTTTCTTTAAATCCTTAATACTTGCCATTACTGATATTTTTTTGCAAAAATAGTCTTTTTAAGGACACTTAAGACAGAAAAATATTTGAAGTGCAAAGTATCTATGAAATGGTCTAAGGCTCCTATTTACATCCATCCTCAATTAACCCATGTCCTATTTATTGAACGCCTACAATCACCTTATCATGATACAATTGAAAGTAGGAATAATTTTGAACAGCGTACTACATGAAGAAATTTCACTTATATGGTTATTTCCAGAAGCTTGGCCCCATTGGTCCTAAGATGGATAATGTTTGAATCGGCAGGGACCAAAACCGTCTCCCCCATGTCTAAACTCGCCGTACCGAAGCCATTGTCGACCATCGCAGAGCCCCCGACGCACATATAGATCGTGAAGGAATCCTGTCCTGCTGTATCTTTCACAAAATCCTGTGTAAGTTGTAAATAGTTTGTAGCGAAATAAGGGCACACAACCATTTTATTTGTAGTGTCCGCCTGACGTTCATAGACCACCTTAAAATCATCTTTTTTGGAATAATCCATGGCATCCAATGCCAAATCGGTGTGCAGTTCGCGCAAGTTTCCGGATTTATCTTTTCGATTGAAATCAAAGACGCGATAGGTAATATCGGAAGTCTGCTGTATTTCCGCCAGCAAAACGCCCGCCCCGATCGCATGTATCTTACCGGTATTAATAAAAAAAGTATCGCCTTCCTTTACCTTTTCGTAGTTTAAAAGTTCCAGGAGGGAGTCGTTTTCAAGACTAATTATATATTCTTCCTTCTTGACATCTTTTTTAAAACCGACAATTAGACTAGCATTCTTATCGGCATCCATTACATACCACATTTCTGTTTTACCAAAAGAATTATGGCGCTTTTTGGCCAGTTCATCATTGGGATGTAATTGAATGGAAAGATCTTGTTTGGCATCAATAAATTTAATGAGGATGGGAAATTCATTTCCGAACTTCTTGAACACCCTTTGCCCCAACAATTTAACGCCATAGGAATCGATCAATTCTTGCAGGGAAGTACCTGAATGTACCCCATTGGTTACAATTGAAACATCCCCCGGAACACCAGAAAGTTCCCAGCTCTCACCGGTTATGTCGGTTTCGATGGGTTTGCCCAACACCTCTTTCAGTTTGGTTCCGCCCCAAAGACGTTCTTTTAATATTGGCTTGAATTTTAATGGATACAATTGAGCTTCAATTTTAGTTTAAATATTTCTTGAATGGATTTGAAAATCAACCTGAATAGGTCACAAAATTTCGAGGGGTTTCATAAAGCACCACCTCCAATTCATTAATTGGATCAATATGCGGACGAAGTTTGTTCCAAATAACCACAGCTATGTTTTCGGCTGTGGGATTCAAATTTTTAAATTCCGCAACCTCAACATTTAGGTTTTTATGATCAAATGCATCCTCTACTTCGTTTTTAATCAAGTCCTTTAGCACCTTCATATCAATTACGAACCCGGTTTCGGGGTCTATTTCCCCATCCACACTTACAATTAATTCATAGTTATGGCCATGAAAGTTTGGGTTGTTGCACTTTCCAAAGATTTCATCGTTTTTTTCATTCGCCCAATCTGCTCTAAACAACCGATGTGCCGCATTAAAATGTGCTTTTCTGCTTACTTTTACCTTCATGCCCTACTAAGATTTTGAGTAATGTGGTCGATGAATTTTTCAAAAATAATCTTGAACCAAACCGTATAATCCCCTGGGTTTTTAGCGATATCCTCTTTGATGGCCATGGGGGTCATCCACTTCCAATCTGCGACTTCTTCAGGATTGATATTGGGCTCACCGTTATAGCTGCCTATCATCACATGATCCAGTTCATGTTCTGTCAGCCCATTCTCAAATGGAGCTTTATAAATGAAGGAAAACAACTCCTCTAAATCGGTTTGGAATCCCATTTCCTCTTGTAAGCGTCTTTGCCCAGCGGTGATGTTGGACTCCCCGGCCCTTTGGTGGCTGCAACATGTGTTGGTCCATAGCAATGGGGAATGGTATTTGTGCGCCGCACGCTGTTGCAGCATCGTCTCCCCTTTATCGTTCATCACGAAAACAGAAAAGGCCCGATGGAGCAACGCTTTCTCATGGGCTTCCATTTTGGGCATAGTACCGATCTGTTCGTTTTGTGCATTGACAAGTATTACCCTTTCTTCCATCAAATTAATTTACTTTTTACCACCCATTGGGACAAAACCCCAACTCGTTACAAAAATAGCATCTTTGCCCCAGTAATGGATCGAAGGGAACATAAAATATGGCTATGGCGGAATAAGCCAAATGTTTAGGGGGTGTGGCTTATCGAAAATGCATAAAGTGGATTATCGGCGAAATCAAAAAACCCCGACACATATAGTACCGGGGATTTTCTTTGCCACAACATGATGTTGTTATATTTTAACTATGACATTTTCTTATAGGTTGTTGGATCCCAAAAGTCCATTCGTTAAAAGAATCTTGGTGATTTCATCTGACCTTTTGTTTTGATAAAGTCATATCGGAGTATAACCTCAAAAGAACCGTTATTGAAAGCGGCGTTTCCTAGTTCGGTTATCTCACGGTCGTATGCTACACCAATTAAAAATTCATTGGAAATATTGAATCCCAGCAAACCGCTCACCGCAGCATCCCAACGATAGGCCAGGCCTGCGATAAATTTCTCGCTGAGCATAAAGTTCGCCGATATATCTAATTGTAAGGGAGCACCTGTGACCACTTTGGTCAGAAGGGTTGGCTTAAACTTTAAATAAGGATTGATATCCCAAACGTAGCCTGTGATAAAATAAAAGTTCATACGTTCTTTAGCGGTCGAAACGGAAGCAGCATCGAAGTGGGAGGTTTCCAAAAATCGCGGCACGGATAACCCTGCATAAAAATGCTCATTGTGGTAATAGACACCAGCCCCAAAATTTGGGGCGATCTTGTTGTCGATGTCCTCCGACAAAGTTTGATCGGGTGCGTATTGGTTGAGTTCTGAAAAACGAACATCCAAGAGGTTGGCTCCTGCATTTAAACCAAAACTCAATCTGCCTTCAGAAGAGGTATAGATCGTATAGGAGAAATCAATATCGAAATTTGTTTCTGAAGTAGGCCCTATTTTATCATTGACCACAGAAAGTCCCAGGCCCACCCCGCGATAACCGATCGGCGAATGTACATTCAAAGTCTGTGTCACAGGCGCTCCATCCAATCCCAACCATTGGGATCTGTGTAGCGCGGCTATGCTCATGTGCCCTCTTGAACCCGTGTAACCAGGATTTACACTTATCGTATTGTACATATATTGGGTGTACTGTGCATCCTGTTGCGCGAAAACACCTTGCATCCCTGCCATTACAACAATTAGAAGTATTGACCGTAAGCAGTTGCAATAATGCAGGGTTCGAATTGGGGTATTCATCTTTATTATCTGTTTATATATAAATAGCCGGCCATTGATTTCGTTTTTCCGCTGGAATCTACATAATCCAAAATGTAGAAATAGGTGCCAACTGGTAGTTTTCTATCCTGGTCGACCGTGACGCGCCCTTCGGAGGTGCCATCGAAGACATTTCCTTGGGTATTGTATGCTTTGGTCATATATACCAGAACGCCCCAACGGTTATAGATCTTAATCGTATTGTCCGGGTAATTTTCAAGACCTGCAATCGCGAGTACGTCATGTACACCATCACCATTTGGGGTAATAACGTTGAATACCTCGATTTCATCTTCCACGATATTTGGCTCAAGATACTCGGGAGTACCGTTTCCATCGCTATCATCGTTGGCATAGTCTCCATCCCCGTTCATGTCTTCATCCTTCGATGCTATGCCATCGCCATCGTCGTCGGTATCCCTGTAATCGGATTCCGAATCGCCATCGGTATTGGGCAAATCGTCATATGGATCATCGATTTCGTCGTTCACATCCACGTCAATAAGCGTATATCCTTCATAACCGTCATCCAAACCATCATTGTCTTTGTCAGATCCAATAAACACATGATCTGGAATACCATCTTGGTTATAATCATTTCCTTCAATATTGTCAAGTACTCCATCATTATCGGTATCCTCATCCAAATAATCTGGTAAGCTATCATTATCGGTATCTATCGGGAACAACCCAAGGGTACCACCAGTTTCGTAAATATCGTCCAGCCCATTATTATTGGTATCCAGACCACTTGGGGCAACATATCCAGCGGTAGTTTGTGCCTCAACGTTGTCCGGGATGCCATCATTATCACTATCGATATCAAGATAATCTGGGAATCCATCTCCATCCGAATCGGTAGGATCGGTAGCGGGGTCGTTGTCCGCATCTAGGTTTAGATCCTCAAAACTGTCTACGATACCGTCGTCATCACTGTCGAGGTCGACCCCTGGCGGGTTGACGATTACAGTAACCGTGGCCGTGCTGCAGTTCCCTATATTATCACATATCGTGTAAGTAAAGGAATCAGTGCCCAAATATCCCGGATTAGGGGTATATGTGACATAATCATCGGAAGGATTTCCAGGTGTTCCATTATTGCTAAGAATAACGCTGCCATTGGTTGGAGCAGTGTTGCTCAATGTTCCTAGGGTAGGTACGTCATTATCGTTCCCCAAAATATTAATGACCACAGGATTATCCACGAGGGTGGCTATCGAATCTGGAATCGCATCAACAATGGGAAGGACATTGATCGTCACCGTCGCTGTACTACAATCCCCAAACGTGTTGCATACCGTATAATCGAATGTATCCGTCCCATTGAAATTAGGGTTGGGGATGTAGGTTACGATGTCATCGGTAGGATCATTGGGCGTTCCATTTGTATTTATGCCCACCGAACCATTTGCAGGGTTCGTGGCAGTTAAGGTTCCGGTAGCAGGAAGGTCGGTGTCATTGGCATATATATCCACCATAACCGATACATCCTCATCTGTCGTCACGACATCATCCACCAAGGTTGCTGATTCATCTATGCAGACGACTGTAAAGCTTGGAATATTAAAATTGTTCCCAACTTTGGTAATTGTCGCCGTATACTTGACAATCGTTTGGGTCGCTATTACTACCGGTCTGGTTTGATCCCCAGGTACTGGAGGACTCCAACTGATTGTAGCCCCAGGTGCCAATTTGGAAGTGTTGTCGGTTATATCCAACGTCACCTGATTATAGGGAGAATTACAATTGGTAACAATAAAATAACTTGTTGCATTTTTTCCACAAAGGGTACCGTCATAGGTGGCAAAATATACCCCCTGCTGGGTAACTTCCAAAAAGAAATCCGTTCCCAGAACAGTGGCGGTATCTTGGGCCTCATACCATCGGTAGTTGCTTTCGTCACCGGCATTTGGGGCCTGCAATAAATATTGGGCATTGGAAACAGCAAACCCCAACAATGTAAATACAAGGCTGAGGAGTACTGTTTTATATGAAGGAATAAATTTCAAATCTAGCTAGGCCTTTTATGTTGGTTTAAATTATTTTACGACAAAGACCACGTTAATCAATGAATTATAATCTACTGGTTGGGCAATCACGTCATAGGTCATTACCCCGCTTGCATTTACGCTAACATTCGCAAAAACCGCCGTATCATAATAGGTCACATAATAATAGAGTTCTGCAGCCGTATAAGTAGGTATGGCCGCAGGAGCCCCGGCACTGGCCACTGCTGGCGTCGCAAACTGTGCTGTATATTGCGTATAAAGGTTTAAAGTACGTCCTGTACCATTGGTTGAAGCATCGACAGAGATAGAAGGTGGATAAAATATTCGGGCCGCTTTCGAGGTAATGGGTGCAATGGCACTTATAACTTCCTGAACGTTATTTTCCAATGTTGGGGAAGCAACAGCTCCTTCATCCATATCAATCGGTGTTCTCAAAAGAACCTCGTCATCATATTGATCATCGGTTCCAACCAGGCTGGAAAGGTCCACCACCTCCGAACTACCGTTTTCTATGGCAATGGTAAGGTCCGTGCCCAAAAGTCCGGAACCACTAATATTCTGGTCGTCCGTGCCACTATTGTCAAGGCTGGAAAGGTCCACTGTGGTGGAGGCCCCGCCCTCTATATCTATCTGGAGGACGTTCGCACCGCTCAAGGAGGCACCGGTCAGGTTCTGGTCGTCGGTACTGCCCGCGGCGAGTTCGTCTATCGCGGCCTGGGTATCGGTAGCCGTCAACAATGAAGCCGTATTGTCATAAGTGACCTCAGCGGCGGTCTGGTCGTCTGTGCCACTATTGTCAAGGCTGGAAAGGTCCACCGTGGTTGACGCCCCGCCCTCTATATCGATCTGGAGCACGTTGGCACCGCTCAGGGTGGCTCCGGTCAAATTCTGGTCGTCGGTACTGCCCGCAGCTAGTTCCGCCAGGGCACCCTCCACTTCCGTGGCGGTGAAGTTACCCCCTGCATCGGTGATGTTCACCTCGCTGGCCGTTTGGTCGTCCGTTCCACTATTGTCAAGGCTCGAAAGCTCTACTGTTGTCGATGCCCCACCTTCTATATCTATCTGGAGGACGTTCGCACCGCTCAGGGTAGCGCCCGTCAAATTCTGGTCGTCCGTGCCCACCAAACTGGAGAGGTCCACCACTTCGCTCGCACCGTTCTCGATGGCGATGGTAAGGTCCGTGCCCGAAAGTCCGGAACCTGAAATGTTCTGGTCATCGGTACTGCCGGCGGCGAGTTCCGCAAGCGCCCCCTCCACTTCCGTGGCGATGAAGTTGCCCCCTGCATCGGTGATGTTCACCTCGCTGGCCGTTTGGTCGTCCGTGCCAACTAGGCTGGACAGGTCCACCATTTCGCTGGTACCGTTCTCTATCGCGATGGTAAGGTCCGTGCCCGAAAGTCCGGAACCTGAAATGTTCTGGTCGTCCGTGCCAACTAGGCTGGAAAGATCGACAATTTCGCTCGTACCGTTCTCTATCGCGATGGTCAGGTCCGTGCCCGAAAGTCCCGATCCACTGATGTTCTGGTCGTCGGTACTTAATGCACCGCCATCTACTAAAATCCAATTCGTTCCGTTCCACTGCATGATTTGGTCAGGAGCAGAACCGTCAGCTATATTTTCCAACTGTACGGCATCGTCTGCAATTTCTGCATTGGTAATACCGTCCGCGGCTACGTCCAAAGTATAAGGAGATACTGTTGTGCCGGCACCAGAACGTACCAAGGTACCGTCAGTAGCATTTGTTACCTCGTTACCGATTACTCCGTCGTTTTCCGTAACCGTCACAGAACCTAGATCCACTAATGTCCATGATGACGAAACACCGTCCCACTGCATGACTTGTCCATCCGCGGTACCATCCGCTATATTCTCCAACTGAACGGCCTCATCCGCAATTTCCGCATTGGTGATACCGTCCGCGGCCACGTCCAACGTATAGGGACTTACTGCGGTTCCTGCACCAGAACGGATCAGGGTAGCGTCCGTAGCATCTGTTACTTCGTTGCCTATTATGGCGTCCGCGTCATCCACATTCAAAGTGATATTGTTTCCACCCGTAATGGTGATGTCACCTGGACTATTGTCCGTAGATAAAGTCTGATTGTCCGTTCCAACTAGGCTGGACAGGTCGACAATCTCGGATGCACCGTTCTCGATCGCAATGGTCAGGTCAGTGCCCGAAAGCCCCGATCCGCTGATGTTCTGGTCGTCCGTGCCAACAAGGCTCGAGAGGTCCACCACTTCACTGGTACCGTTCTCTATCGCGATGGTCAGGTCCGTGCCCGAAAGTCCCGATCCACTGATGTTCTGGTCGTCGGTACCGCTATCGTCAAGGCTCGAAAGATCCACTGTTGT
>JBBKWR010000179.1:0-4154 GCA_037969055.1 Flavobacteriaceae bacterium
TTATACTTAAGCTGGGCGAGGAGGAACTCATCAGCGCGAGCACCAAAAGCCTTACCCAACAAATGACCCTCAAAGAATTGGCGCATGTTTTGAAAAACAGCTTTAATTGAGCCAAAGCCTATGGACTACAACAACAAAGCCAACGATTATTACAATCATGAACGCCCCGAAATGCTGGCTTATTTACCAGATGGATGCAAGACGCTTTTGGACGTGGGCTGTGGGGAGGGAAATTTTGCGCATTACATCAAGCAAACACACCAACTGGAAGCATGGGGTATTGAATTGATGGAGGGGCCTGGCCAGGAAGCGGGAAAAAAGTTGGATAAGGTCTTTATTGGTCCTTGTGAAAATTTTTTGGAGCAATTGCCAGATAACTTTTTCGATGCCATTTATTGTAATGATGTGCTGGAACACTTGGTGGATCCGTATTCGGTGCTTGGTATCCTCAAGGACAAATTAACCGATAGGGGAGTGGTGATCAGCTCAATTCCCAATATTCGGTACCACGATGCTTTTAAAAAGGTCATCCTTCAAAAAAACTGGGACTATGAGGAACATGGTATTTTCGACAAGACCCACCTGCGTTTTTTTACCAAAAAGAGTATCAAAAAAATGTATACCGACCAAGGGTATACGATTGTAAGCCATGAGGGCATCAACAAGACCCGTTCCTTAAAACCTTATCTCTATAACATTCCCTTCTTTTTTACCGCGATGGATATGTACTATCTTCAATACGCAACCGTTGCCAAGCGTGGTTAGTGCACAAGTTGCCAACCTTATTCTTAGGATTTTAATTTATATGGATAAAATAGGTGTTACCCATCTTTATCAGGATATATGTTGGGATAATAAGTTATTTTTATTCTGATAATACGTGTTGTGTCCAAGCCAATGGCGACAACGAACTTTTAACCAACTAAAATAAATAATTATGCAACGTAGAACATTTATTAAAAGTTCATCACTGACAGCTCTCAGTATTAGTGCATTTGGTAGTTTAAGCTGGAATGGTAATACCTTTGAGGGCGACACACCAACTACAACGGATATACTTGGCCCTTTTTACAGACCAGGGGCACCATTGCGAACAAATCTTAGGCTCTCCAATTCAAATGGGACACCAATAGTTTTAAAAGGAAACATTTTTAAAGAGGACGGTAAAACTCTCATCGCGAATGCGTTGGTTGAAATCTGGCATTGTGATGAAAATGAAGTTTATGATAATACCTCTGACGAATACAAATATCGCGGCGGACAAAAAACGAGAGCCAATGGAAAATATGAGTTTAAATCTATTCTACCAGTTCCCTACAAAGCCACCCCAAGTGATGAATCATCTTGGCGACCTTCCCACATACACCTACGGATTTCTGTGCCAGATCAACAAGACTTAATAACGCAAATCTATTTTAAAGGAGGCAAATACGTTGAGACAGATAATTGGGCTTCTTCTCCTCAAGCTGCAAACAGAATACTTAAGATATCGGAGAACAAATCAGGAGAAAGCGAGGTTATTTTTAATGTTAATATGGGTAAAGAGATTCCACTTGACAAAAAAGTCTATGATAAGATTACAGGACTTTATCAAATGAACAAAAACACTTTCGAATTCAATAGAATGGACGATTTATTATTTGTGAAATTCAATGGCCAACTGGTTTCAAGTCTTAAATACATAGGTAATAACACTTTCGAAGAAAAGATTGAACAAATAAAAGTAGTTTTTGAATTATTGCCCAATGACATCACCAAGGCAAACATAGAATACTATGGAAACAAAATGTCAGGTGAGCGATTTTTAAAGTACAAAGATTAATGAGCGGCCAGTACACAACATTGTATAAGCGGCATTAAACGACCGCTTATACTAACCGTCAGACTGCGCAAAAACCTACCCTTTCTTAATAACTTTGTTCATTACCCTTAAAGCTTTGAGGGCCATAGCATTCTGATATCGGTTATCTTAATGGTATGGATTTTATAACAGGTTTTGACCGGGACCAACTTGTAATGATGGATTTCGAATCCTGCCTAGGTCCCGATTCGTGGGCAAGGATCGTCGATATGTTCGTGGACATACTTCCAATGGGGGGACTGGGGTTCAAGGATGTGCTGAACAACGAGGGCAGGCCGCCCTATCGTTCGTCGGACATGCTCAAACTCTATCTCTACGGGTACAAGAACAAACTGCGCTCCTCGCGCCAATTGGAACATGCCTGCAAAGTGAACCTCGAGGTCATCTGGCTCTTAAAAGGATTGCGCCCTTCGGCAAGGAAGGTGGCCTATTTCAGAAAGCAGAACCCAAATGCGTTCAAAGCTGCCTTCAGGTATTTCGTGGTGCTACTCAAGGATTGGGAACTCATAGATGGGGAGACCATTGCCATCGACTCTTTTAAGATCAGGGCGCAGAACGCCCTTAAGTACAATTTCAACCAGAACAAGATCGATCGCCACATCGCATACATCGATGGCAAGGTCAAGGAGTACGGGGACCAGTTGGACGAACAGGACGGGGATCTCGACCCCCGGGAAATCGAGGATAGGATAGCTTACCAAAAATCCAAGAAAGAAAAATACCGCAACATAGAAAAGCAGTTGCAACAGAGCGGGGAGCGACAGATAAGCCTTACCGACCCCGATGCAAAGGCAGTGGTACTCCACCGCAACATCGTCAATGTGGGCTACAATGTGCAGGCCGGATGTGATGGCAAACACAAGCTCTTTGTGAACAACGACACCGGAAACGTGAACGATACCCATGCACTGTCCCCCATGGCACTGGACGCCAAAGAGCTCCTGGGCACGGAAAATATGCGGACACTTACCGATAAGGGTATACCACGGCAAAGCATTTGGAGATATGTACCGACAACGGGATCACGCCCTACTCCTCTCCAAAGGAACATTCCTCCCAGCACAACGGCCTTTACCCCATGATCGATTTCATGTACGATGCAGCGAAGGATACCTACACCTGTCCGGCCGATCAGGTATTGACTACCAATGGAACGGTATACAACAAGGCGGGGCATAAAGTAAAACATTATAAAAACCGACAGGCCTGCAGGATATGTCCCGTAAGAAACCAGTGTACCGCAAACAAGAACGGACGGTTCATCGAACGCTCCATTTACCAAGGGGCTCTCGATGATAACCAAAAAAGAGTGGAGGAAAACCCGGAATATTATAGACTCAGGCAGCAGATCACCGAACACCAGTTCGGGACGCTCAAAAGGCAATGGGGCTTCACCCATACCCTGATGAGGGGAAAACACAACGTGCTCTCCGAAGTAAACCTGGTCATGATCTGTTATAATCTGACAAGACTTGTGTCTATCCTTGATCCGAAAGACCTCAAGTACAGGCTCAAACGGCTTGGACTTAAACTATCACGGATATTCTGGGCCATTTCCGCCATTTTGGGCCGCTTTCTTTTTCAGGGCAACCTATTTTACGGCCAAAAAACCATCCATAAAACCCACATCACATCGCTATAAATCAAAACCGATCACTTATTTTTATTCGAAATGGGGTTTCTGCGCAGACTCCCGTTAGCGGTCATTGTGGAAAAACCTAGAAAGCTATAATGGAAAGTAAATTAGATAAGAAATTCATTGCAAAAATGCAGAAAAGTCCCGCTAAAGGTGGTTGGACATATGTGGTTTGGGCAGAATCCGTTAATTTTTTTGGCACAAAAGGTCTTGTAAAAGTGCGCGGAACAGTTGACGGTCAACCTTTCCAAAGTTCATTTATGGCTTTGGGAGATGGAACACATAAACTACCAATTAAATCTGAAATTCGAAAAGCAATTGGTAAAGATGTTGGGGACGAAGTAATAATTTATTTAAAAGAAAGATTCTAAAAAAACGAGCCGCTCACAATGGCTGTAGGTATACTGCCCCTCTATGTCGTTCAGGCGGGTTGCTTGTCCTTGCTTCATCTAGAAATTCCTGTGGCCCCTAGGCTCCGGGGTCAGCTTGATGTGTTCCGCGGCGGCGGATAAGTGCCAGCCCATCTGCCTGCCGGCCTGCAGGCAGGCGCAACTACTCTTAGCCGAAACCGTGGTGCTTTGTGGTGACCCCTCCTGAAATAGGTATACAACCAATAGAATATATATGTATACGTATTCTTTTTCTTATTAAAAGATA
>JBBKWR010000180.1:0-10234 GCA_037969055.1 Flavobacteriaceae bacterium
GTTAATGGGGTAGTTTGTGTATTTCTATTGAACAATCCCAAATTTATAGACACAGTTCGAAGTATAGGTATGCCCCGGCTGTAATAAGGTGCTAGGGAAATTCGGCTTATTTGGCGAATCTGGAAAGTGCTGTGTTTCAAAACAAAACGCGCCTCGATTAACATATGGTTTTCCACTTTTGCCCAACTCGGATCCATCCATAAAATTGCCCCCATAAAACTGCACCCCAGGTTCATCGGTATACACTTCCATCGTCCGTCCACTATTGGGCTCAGTCACTTTCGCGGCCAATACCAATCCGTCTTCATTCTTGGGCATGTTATTCAAAACAAAATTATGATCATATCCTTTTCCTTTGATCAATTGGTCGTCTTCCAGTTCTATATCCCTTCCTATTGGTTTTGGCGCTATAAAATCAAAGGGGGTACCTTTTACAGATGCAATCTTACCAGTGGGGATCAAACCCTCGTCCACCGGTGTAAAATTATCTGCATTGATCATAACAATATGATCGTTGATGTTCCCGTTGCCTTCCCCTTTTAAATTAAAAAATGAATGGTGCGTAAGATTGACGATGGTAGGCTTATCCGTTTCCGCTTTATAATTGATCTTTAATTCATTATTATCAGTTAGTTCATATTTAACTCGAACCTTCAAGTTGCCTGGAAACCCTTCTTCCATATCTGGCGAAGTCCTGCTAAAACTAATCATGTTGTTCGATACGCTATCAACCCTCCAAACCACTGCATCAAACCCTATATTTCCGCCATGCAGGTGATTGCCATTGTTGTTGGCAGCCAATTGATATTCCTTGTTCCCGATCTTAAACTTTGCCTTGCCAATTCGGTTCCCATAACGCCCCACAGTGGCCCCATAAAAATTTCTTTTGTCCGTATATTGGTTTAAGGTGGGATACCCAAGCACGATATCGTCCATTTTTCCATTCTTATCCGGCACCATGAGGCTTACCAAACGTTGTCCATAATTGGTAAAAGTGATTTTTACCCCGTTGTGGTTCGTCAGGGTATACAGGTGCACGGAGTCTTGTCCAATAAGTGCATCAAAAGCTTTCGGTTCAACTGAATTTGTTGATACTGTTGGTTTGTTAATATCATCCATTGTTTCCTTATTTTCTTTGGATTGTTTGCATGAGGTTATGAAAACGCAAACAATAAATATGAAGCCGACTATTCCCAATTTTCGCATATGATAATTTTATGATGTGGATGCTAACCATTTTGAAGTTACAAGATACTGAAAAAGTCATAACCCGATTTCAAAATTTACCCATCTGGGCAAACGACCTTTCATTTATTTGCACAATTATATTTTAACCTTGGCCCTTTATTTACGATTTCACTATTTTTGCAAACTGCGAATACATTTTAATTGAAAAAAATGAAAAAATTAATAGTGCTTGCCTTGGGATTGGCAATAGGCTGCAATTCTTCCCAAAAAACGGTTAAAACTGATCAAACACAAAAGCAGGAGCCGAACGCCCAAACATTTGCGGAAACCATAACAGAGGCAGATCTGAAGACCCATTTATACACCTATGCCTCCGACGAATTCGAGGGCCGGGAAACGGGCAAGCCCGGTCAAAAAAAGGCCGTGGAATATCTACGGGAGTCTTATCAAAAATTAGGTGTTCCCGCTGCAAAAGCCAATGGTGACTACTTTCAGCCAGTTCCATTGGAAATGAGAAATCTTCCTACAGGTGCCATAACCGTGAACGGAACTTTGTATCCAATAGGTACCGATTTATTGTCTTTTTCTAAAGCCACGGATAATATTGAAGAAATCATTTATTTAGGATTTGGGATAGAGGAAGGAAATTATTCGGATTATTCAGGTTGGGATGTCAACAATAAATGGGTGTTGGTCAAGTCTGGAGAACCAATAAATGCTGACGGAACATACCAGCTTACGGGTACTTCGAAAAAATCTGTTTGGAGCAATATGTCAGAATCGATCGGCAAACGCATTGAGCTCGCTGCAGAAAAAGGGGCCAAAGGATTTATCCTCTACGATGCCAACAATTTTAATCGCTATAAGGGGTACTATGAATTTATGAAATCGAACGACCAGGGCCAGATGGCATTCAAAGAAGAAGATGGTAAGTTGACCTCGAATTTATATATCAATGCCAAATTGGCAAAGAACATAATGGCCAATATCGATACCGATAATACGCCAAAATTAATCCCGGTAAAAATCAACATGAACCTGGCCAGTACCGACGTCAATGTAGAAACAGAGAACTTAGCCGCCATGATCAAGGGATCTGAAAAGCCCAACGAGTATGTCATCATTTCCTCGCATCTAGATCATATTGGCATTTCTTCCAGTGGTGAAATAAACAATGGAGCAGATGATGATGGCTCTGGAACCGTAGCGCTGTTGGAAATTGCCCAAGCTTTTAAGAAAGCTGCCGATCAAGGAAACGGCCCAAAGCGCTCCATCATTTTTCTTCATGTCACCGGAGAGGAAAAGGGTCTGTTGGGTTCCCAATACTACACAGATGTTGATCCCCTAGTACCTTTGACACAAACCGTTGCAGACTTGAACATAGATATGATCGGTCGCATTGACCCCAAAAGAAATGGAAATCGAAATTACATATACTTAATAGGGTCCGATAAGCTAAGCACCGAACTGCATGAACTGTCGGAGGAAGTAAATAAAAAATATACAAATTTGGAACTGGACTATACCTATAATGACGAAAATGATCCTAATCGTTTTTATTACAGGAGCGACCATTATAATTTCGCTAAAAAAAACATCCCTATCATTTTTTATTTTAATGGTACGCATGATGACTACCATAGGCCAGGAGATACCCCAGATAAGATCAATTATGACCTGCTCCAGAATCGCACCCGACTCATCTTTTACACGGCGTGGGAATTGGCCAACCGGGACGCAAGACCGATAGTCGACAAGGCAACGAAATAGCGTTGCCCATTTATATCATCATTTAAGATTTTTTAAGTATACCCATCCTACTAGATTTTCGATAGTTCTAATGTAAGCACAGAAAAGGCGCTGTCTTTTACCACAAGGCCATTTCATTAGGTGGAAGCCCGGGTTCCCTTCGGCCCACCTCGGGATAGACTTCCCACCCGTTAGGTACGGACAATGGGCACGGAAACAAAAAAACCCTGTCATATGTGACAGGGCCATCTCTCTGGGTGGAAGACCGGGTTCGAACCGGCGACCTCTTGAACCACAATCAAGCACTCTAACCAACTGAGCTACAACCACCATGTTTGCGGGTGGCAAAGATAATTTTTTTTAGATGATCTTTCAAAATAAATCAAGTCTTATTTTGTTTGCCGTCCCTAGGAATTGACTGTTAGAATTATTGGCGAATCGACCCTCATGTAAAAGCCATAACCCATTAAAAATCGGTAAAATACCTTTTTTTAACGGTCAAACACACAAAAATTGCTGTTTCACAACATAAATTATGGCCAGTGCTGACCTTAGGGTATTTTTATTATTTAAAACCAAAAACAACAAATGCCCCGGGTCTATTTCAATCTTTCAGCACTCACTTTTAGAAGCAGTGCTGGCGTTTTCCTACTTGGCCTGCTTTTTCTCTGCGTGCCCGTGATACGAGCCCAAACGGTACTACAAGATTCACTTATAACAAGCATTAATGTCCTAAAATCCAAAAATAGGTTTAGTGCTATGGATTCGGTTTACATCGATTTATTGAACGAACTCGCCAGCGCACAACGTTTTTACAAAAGCGATAGTTTATTATTGCTCTCAAGGGAGGCGTTGAAACACAGTCGATCCGCGTTGTACCAATTTGGAGAAGGAAAAGCCTTATTGAATTTGGGCGATTTCTATTCGGACAAAGGAGACTTTAAAAATGCGATCTCCAACTACAAAGAAGCCTTTAAAGTTGCCAATGCAGCACAAAATGAACCGCTTATATTGAGGTCGAAAAACAATCTTTCAGGTGAGTATGCTTATATGGGGGATTATGGGAACGCATTGAACGGGTATCTCGCTGGCATCGAACTTGCAGAAAAATTCAACAACAAGCACATGCTCTCCATCATGAACGAGAACATTGCTGGTTTATACGCTTCCCAAAAAGATTATGAACAAGCCCTAGAATACTATAAGCAGGTCAAAAAGATAAATGAAAGTTTAAACGACGAGATCGCTTCCGCAGAAACCATTAGCAATATCGGTTCGATGTACGCCGATATGGGGCAAATGGAGTACGCCATGTTCAATATTAATAGTAGTATCGCGACCTTTGAAAAACACGAGACCATAGACTGGCTCGCCTATGCATATGAGGTAAAGGGCAAGATATATTTAAAAAAGAACAAATTCAAATGGGCGCTTTTCTGGTATGCACAGGCTGAAAAGTTGCATGAAAAATTGGAAGATGATCGGGGTAAAATAGATTTATTCAATGGCATTGCAGAATCTTATCTAGCCATCGGAAAAGACAGTATTTCTCAGCAGTACGCACTTCGTGCCTACGATATCTCCAATACGATAAACTTTTTTGAAGGAAAACGAAAATGCGCCAAGACGCTTTATAAAATCAGTAAAAATCGAAAAGACCCTGCTACGGCACTTGCATACCATGAAATATACCAACAATTGTCGGATACCTTGTCGAGAAGTGAAAACCAAAAAAGTCTTACCCTTTTAAAGACAAAGGTCCAACACGAAAAACAAAAGACAGATTTAATTAGGGAAAATGACCGACAGTTGGCCATCCAGCGCAATTACGTAAACGCAGCGTTGGCTATTTTACTCATTTTTATAGCGGTTACCTTTTTGGTACACCGAAGTGAAAAGATTCAAAAAAACCTCAACAAGGAGCTCAAAGCAAAGACCGAACATTTGGAGAAAAATGAAAAGGAACTCAAAGAGATCAATGAAACAAAGGATAAATTATTTTCAATTATCGCTCACGATCTCAGGGGACCCATTGGCGCTTTTCAAGGACTGTTGTCATTGTTCCGAAGTGGCGAAATCAGGAAGGATGAATTCATGGATTTTATACCTAAATTGGGACAAGATATAGACCACATATCCTTCACCCTAAACAACCTCCTCTCTTGGGGGCAGACCCAGATGAACGGATCGGTCACCCGACCTGCCGTTATCTCATTGGATACCCTGGTGGAGGACAATGTGAACCTTCTATCGGAAATAGCTGCGGCTAAATCCATAAAAATAGTGAGTCGCTTAGCGCCCAACACGGTAGCTTGGAGCGATGGTGACCAAATCGACATTGTTTTGCGAAATCTTATCAGCAATGCTTTGAAATTTACCCCCGCCAACGGACAGGTAACTGTAAGTGCGCAGCAAAAAACAAATCATTGGGAAATTTCGGTTCGTGATACCGGTGTGGGAATGGACAAAGAAACCCAAGAAATACTTTTTTCAAAAAATGCCAACATTACAACTTATGGCACTAACAATGAAAAAGGGACCGGTCTTGGTCTAGGTATTTGTAAGGAAATGGTCGAAAAGAACAACGGGACCATATGGGTGGACAGCATGCAAAATAAAGGCACTTGTTTCTATTTTACGGTCCCTAAGCCCAAAAATAGCTACCAAAAAACGGCTTAGATCAAATCATCGAGCTTATTTACACCAATAAAGCGCTCAACTGTGAATCCTTCGGCGTGTTCCACTCCTATCATCCTACCAAGGTCTCGTGCCCGATATACGATACTATCTATAAAATTTTTACTGCTGATGGGCGTTTCCGGTTCATCACTTTTTGGGTCATAAAATTGTGAGCCATAGGCCTGTATGGCTTCTGTTTTTTTATCAATATAACCAGAAACATCCACAACAAAATCGGGTAGTAAATTTTTCCATTGAATATAATGATAAACCTGTTTGGGCCGCCAAGCCTCCTGCCATTTGTCATCACCAACGAACTTGGTGTCAATTTTGATCAATCCACTTAAAAAAGACGCGTCACTGACCAAACTGCTCGCTTTCGCATGATCAATATGTCGGTCATTTATCGCGTTGCAAAGAATGATTTCGGGCCGATATTTCCGGATCATTTTTATGACTTCAAGCTGATGTTTTCTATCGTTTACCAAAAAACCATCTGCCATTTCTAAATTTTCACGAATTGCAATACCCAAAATCTGTCCCGATTTTTTTGCTTCCCGGTCCCTGATTTCCGCCGACCCCCTTGTTCCCAGTTCGCCTCGGGTAAGATCTATAATCCCAACTTTCCTGCCGTTGGCAATTTCTTTTGCAATGGTTGCGCCCGCTCCCAGTTCAACATCGTCGGGGTGGGCACCAAAGGCCAATATGTCTAACTTCATGCGCTCCTTTTAGGTATTCGTAATGTATTATGAAATTATTAATGTGTAGCTACCCGATTTCCAGAACTAACTTTCAAGAGTGCTTGCTCAATATCTTGTATTAAATCTTCCGGTTCCTCAATCCCTAAGGAAAAGCGGATCAACCCATCCCTGATGCCCTGTCTTTCCCTTTCTTCGGGCCCGAGGAGTGCGTGGGAGGTCTCACTCGGAGATAGCATGGTGCTTTCCACGCCTGCGAGACTCATGCTTGATTTTATCAATTGCAAAGATTTGCGGAATTGTGATGGATCTATACCCTCGTGAAGTTCAAATGACAACATGCCCCCAAAACCTTTCATCTGCGATTTTGCCAATTTATGATTCGGATGGCTTGGCAATCCTGGATAATTTACTTGTTGAACGGCATTATTTTTGCTAAGATATTCGGCCAAGCATTGGGCATTTTCATTTTGTGCCCTCACCCTAATTCCCATGGTCTTTATGCTTCGTTCCAAAAGCCATACGGTATAGTCGCTCAAGCTGCCCCCAAGATTCTTAGCTAAATGAAAGATACGTTCCATAATCTTATGTGAAGATGCCACCGCCCCCGCACAAATATCTGAATGTCCGCCCATATACTTGGTGGCACTGTGAATGACCACATCAATTCCAAAATCAATTGGATTTTGATTGACCGGACTAGCGAAGGTGTTGTCGATCATCGAAACGATACCATGCTTTTTGGATATTTTAGCAATCGCATCCAAATCGGTTATGGTCAATAATGGGTTGGAGGGAGTTTCGATATAAATAACTTTGGTGTTGGCTTGAATCATTTCCTCAAAATCTTTGGGTTGCCACCCATTGGTAAAAGAATATTCGATACCGAACTTGTTGAACTCCTGGGTTACCAGATTATAGGTGCCGCCATAGAGCGTCTGTTGCAAGAGCACATGGTCACCTGCCTTCAAAAAAGCCAATAATGCCGTACTCACGGCGGCCATCCCACTTCCAAAAATCAAGGCTGCTTCCGCGTGTTCCAATGCAGCAATTTTAAGGCACAAACCCTCCTGGTTTGGGGTGTTGAAATACCTAGGATACCGCTTAATATCTACTGCTTCATAGGCATACGACGTGCTCATATACAAAGGGGATATGGCTCCTCTAAATTGTTTGTCCTCCACCTCCCCTACATGGGTGCAGATGGTGTTCAAACCCTTTTTACTTTTATCCATAGTGTGTTGTTTACAAGTTGTTAAAGTTACTAAAATCAGCTAAACCTGTACACTTTTCCAATTCCCTTTTTTAAACCAAACAACCGAGATGACCGCAAGCAATACCTGAGCCAGGGTGATCGCAACAAAAACGCCCACAGGTCCATAATCTAGTGTAATCGCAGCGACATAAGCCAATGGCAATTGGAACAACCAAAATGCAAATAGATTGATCTTGGTAGGTGTTCCGGTATCCCCAGCACCATTGAAAGCCTGGGTCACTACCATGCCATACGCATAGAATATATAGCCTGTAGCTATTATTTGCAGACAGAGTCCTCCATTTTCGACAACCACTGGGTTATCATTAAACCAACCTACAATTGTTTTGGCGAAGAACAAGTATATGAAAGATACGAACACCATAAAAATGGCATTGTACTTTCCTGTTTTCCAAACAGAAATTTCAGCTCTTTCCGGTTGTTTCGCACCCAAGTTCTGTCCTACCAAAGTCGCAGCTGCATTGCTCATACCCCATGAAGGCATCAATGTGAATAGAATGACCCTGATTGCGATCGTATACCCCGCAAGGACTTCACTGCCAAATTCGGACATAATACGCATCAAAAACACCCAACTGGAAGTGCCGATCAGGAATTGTGCGATTCCTCCCGCCGATACCCTGATCAAATTATACATTACCTTTATGTTAAGCACCATATCGGAAAATCCAATTTTAATACGGCTCCATCCAAAAAACAAAACAGCCAATTGAAATAGCACAGCGGTTCCACGCCCTATATTCGTCGCAATCGCTGCTCCCATCACACCATATTCCGGAATCGGCCCCCATCCAAAAATAAAAATGGGGTCCAATATGATATTGAGACCGTTTGAAAGCACCAATGCCCACATAGCTATTGATGCATCGCCTGCGCCTCGAAAAATAGCGTTGATCAAAAATAAGAGTAGAATGGTAATGTTACCTCCTATCAATAGTTGGGTGTAACCATGGCCCTCGTCAATCAGGTCTTGGGTGGCCCCCATCAGGGATAGAATTTCTTTGGCAAACATGAAACCTACTATTCCGACGCAAATGGCAACCACAATCCCTAAGGCAATGGCCTGGACTGCCGCCATCTGTGCCCCTTTAATATCCTTTTCTCCAATCCTTCTCGCCACAACCGCGGTGGCCGCCATACTAAGGCCGATAGCTATGGCATACTCCAAGGTAATCACCGATTCGGTCAGTCCTATGGTGGCCACAGCATTTACACTAACCTGGGAAACGTATGCGATGTCAACAATAGCGAAAATGGATTCCATCATCATTTCCAAAATCATTGGAATCGAGAGCATAAAAATCGCCTTACGGATGCTCCCGCTGGTAAATTCATTATCCTTGCCAGTAATGGCTATAATAAAATATTGAAATAGTTTTTTTATGGTAAGAGAACTGTGTTGTCCCATTGGTAAAAGAATTATGTTGAACGAAGAAAAGAGGATATCAGTTGCAGTACGACAGGTATCGACTACTTTTTTGGGCAATTACCCTATGACATCCACGATTAACATAATTCCTGAGCTTTTACGATACTCCAAAGGTGCAAAATAAAATTTATAATTTTTAAATCAGCTACCTTATTTAACATAATTGGCCCTATAGCGCCAAAGGCTTAAGCCGCCAAGTAGCAGTACTCCAAGGGCAATGTACCAAATATAATCCGGCGTGATCGCTGCGGCCCCACTCTGACCGTAACTGTGGAGACCCACAAGATAATAATTGACACCAAAATAAGTCATCATAATGCTTCCAAAGGCGGCAACACTTAAAAAGTTGAAGGTCCATTTGCCCCGTAGCCCTGGCACGAGACGGGTATGGATTACGAAAGCGTACACCATTATCGATATCAAGGCCCAGGTCTCTTTTGGATCCCAACCCCAATACCGACCCCAACTCTCATTGGCCCATTGCCCTCCTAAAAAGTTTCCGATGGTGAGCATTATCAATCCAACGGTTAGTGTAAGTTCATTGATGATGGTCAATTCCTTGAGATTAATTTCCATCCGTTCTTTGTTCTTTTGGGTGGTCAAAATCATCAACAAGAGGCAAACAACCCCCAAGATCATCCCAACGGTCAAAGGACCATAGCTCGCCACAATAACGGCAACGTGCACCATCAACCAATAGCTATCCAGCACGGGCACAAGGTTTCCAATAGATGGGTCGACCCAGCTTTGGTGGGCAATCCACAGAAGCATGCCCGTTACAAATGAAGTCGCTGCGATCGTCATATCGCTCTTCCTGGCAAACAACAACCCCATTCCCATAGTAGCCCACGAAACATATAGGATGCTTTCATAGGCATTGCTCCATGGTGCATGCCCAGAAATATACCATCGGAGTATCAGTCCGGTGGTGTGCCATATAAAGAGAATAACGATTGTGCCCTTGAGAAAATAAGTGATCACTTTCCATATTTCTCGATCTTTAAAAATTCGAAAAATCAATATAAAGAACATGAGAATTCCTACCAATCCGTAGAATCGGTAGAGACCATTAAAGATGTTCAACTTATTGTACACCACTTCGGTCTCAATTTTTTGCTCCGCCGGAAGCACTTCGCTCCCATGGTTCTTTTGGTTTTGAAGAAAGGCAGCCAGCAATTTATCGGCTTCTGAATAATCGCCGGTCCGCTGTGCCTT
>JBBKWR010000181.1:0-5084 GCA_037969055.1 Flavobacteriaceae bacterium
ACCCCAGACCCAACGAAACAAATGACCTGGGCCAAGGGGTTTTACGATTCCATGTATGGTAGGATCGAAAGCGAATGGCGCTTGGAAAAGGAGGGGTGGGTCTATAAAACCAGCATTCCGCCGAATACATCGGCAACCCTTTATTTAGATAAGGCTACACTCAACGGAATTACGGAAAGCGGCACAAAAATAAAGAAGGCCAAAGGCATTCGCGTTCAGCCCAGTACCGATGGGCAAGTCGTCCTTGAATTGGCATCGGGAAGTTATTTATTTAAGATTATCAACTAAATTGCACGATACTTTTTAAATAAAATCACTAATAAAAACTATAACATAATATTCAAATCATGAAAAAAACGATCAGTAAGTTCATTTTTTTGTCCATCTTTTTAGCAGTTTCCTTTCTTGGCCACACCCAGCAAAAAGTGGGGGGCTTGGCACTTTATACGGTTAGGGACGATATGGGCAGCGACGCCAAGGCAACCTTAAAGGCAGTAGCGGACGCAGGTTATAAATATATTGAATCAGCGGGCTATGCCGACGGCAAATTCTATAACATGACACCGGCAGATTTTAAAAAGTACTTGAAGGAAGTCGGCCTCAAACCCATTAGCACACACCAAGGTTCTGTAACGCTGGATAACGCAGATGCGATGATCGCAGATGTGAAGGCAGCCGGATTTAAATATTTCGTAATACCGGTACCACCAATGGGACTTTTTAAATTCGATCAGGAAACGCGTACCATGGGCATGACCGGTGGGGCGGCCAACCTTGCCAACATTATAAACACCCTCGGTAAAAAATGCAAAGCGGCAGGCTTGCAATTATTGTATCACAACCACGATTTTGAGTTTAAAAAAGATACCGATGGCATAGTGACCATCGATTACCTATTGGAACATTGCGATCCCAAATACGTCAATTTTCAAATGGACTTATATTGGGTTACAAAGGCAGGAGCAGATCCTGTCTCCTACTTTAAACAATATCCGGGGCGTTTTAAAATATGGCATGTAAAAGACATGGACAACCAGGGTCGTTTTGCACCCGTTGGGAAAGGCGAAATTGATTTTACCAAAATTTTGGCCCATAAAAAGCTTTCGGGGATGAAATATTATATGGTGGAACAGGATATGACCTTTGATGGCATGAAGCCCCTAGAGGCCATCAAAATAAGTCACGAAGGTCTTAAGGAAATTGGGTTTAAATAATTGCGCCAATATTAGGTTTTGTCAGAATCCCGCGGTTAGTACAACCTAACCGTTTTTCAGGTGAAACATGCTGTTCGTTGGTTCCAAATGGCCGTTGGCGGATTTTTAGCGAGAATCAATGGAACAACGAATTAAATTCAGCGTCTGCAAAAAATGTAGGCGCATAAAGAATTAATGCATCAATAATAAACAATCAAAAGCTAGGAAATGACCCTTCAAAAAAAATCAGCATTGGCATTAAGTTGTGCCGCCATGCTAGCAGTATCTTGTAATAATCCCAAATTCACGGAAGAAAACAAATTGGACTTTACGCTTGTAAAAAATGAAGGGGGTGAAACCTTAGGGTACAATGGTAATTCCGGAATAAAGCTATTAACTGTTGACGGTTTCGCGTTTAAAGATCTGAACAGAAACGGAACATTAGATACTTATGAAGACTGGAGATTGTCTGCGGATAAACGTGCACAGGACTTGGCTACAAAACTTTCTGTTGAGCAAATTGCAGGTCTAATGTTGTACAGCGCACACCAATCTATTCCCGGTGCGGGAGGTTTTAGGGGACCGACCCTATACGGTGGAAAGCCCTTTGCCGATAGTGGTGCCAAGGCAAGTGATCTGTCGGACCCCCAAAAGGAATTTCTGGAAAAAGACAACTTAAGACATGTGCTAATCACAAGTGTGGCATCCGCTTCCGTGGCAGCGCAATGGAACAATAATGCACAGGCGCTGGTTGAGGGCATGGGCATGGGAATTCCAGTGAACACGAGTTCAGACCCAAGACACGGTAGTGATTCCTATGCAGAGTTCAACGAAGGTGCGGGCGGGGATATCTCTATGTGGCCAGGTACTTTGGGGATTGCCGCTAGTTTTGATCCAGAATTGATGCTGCAATTCGGTACCATCGGTTCAAAGGAATATCGTGCATTGGGGATTGCCACCTCCTTATCCCCTCAAATAGACTTGGCTTCTGAACCCCGTTGGAGCCGTTTTGACGGCACGATGGGTGAAGATCCCGATTTGGCCACCGATATGGCCAGGGCCTATGTAGATGGATTTCAAACCTCCGACAATGGCGATTGGGGCTACCAAAGTGTGAATGCCATGGTCAAACACTGGCCGGGAGGTGGACCGGAAGAAGGGGGTCGCGATGGTCATTTTGGCTACGGGGCCTATGCAGTTTATCCTGGCAATAACATGAAAGACCATATAAAACCCTTTATCGAAGGGGCCTTTAAATTGAATGGCCCCACTAAAATGGCATCCGCTGTCATGCCTTACTATACCATTTCATTCGGACAGGATACTAAAGACAATGACGTGGTCGGTAATGGGTTTAACAAATATCTGATTACCGATGTATTACGTGGGGAATATGGTTATGACGGCGTACTCTGTACCGACTGGGGCATTACCCGTGATGTAAGCGCCATAGATAAATTTGAAGGCAAAAGTTGGGGTGTTGAGACCATGACCGAAGCGGAACGACACTATAAAGTAATCGAAGCGGGAATGGACCAATTTGGAGGCAACAACGAAATGGGTCCAATTCTGGAGGCTTATAAATTGGGGGTTGCCGAGCACGACGAGGCATACATGCGCAAACGTTTTGAAACTTCGGCGGTACGACTCCTGACCAATATTTTCAGGGTGGGTTTATTTGAAAATCCTTACTTGGAGGTAGCCGAAACAGAAAAAGTGGTGGGCAATGCCGAATTCATGAAAGCTGGTTTTGATGCTCAGTTACGTTCGATCGTAATGCTTAAAAACCATGCAAAAACATTGCCCATCGAAGAAAAAAAGAAGGTGTTTGTACCTCAAAGATATATTCCTGCCAGTACGAATTGGTGGGGAATTGAAACGCCAGCGAAAGAGGAACATCCTTTTAATATGGAAGTTGTAAAAAAATATTTTGAAGTCGTCGAAAGTCCAGCGGATGCCGACTTTGCCTTGGTGGGGATTAAAAATCCTGATGGAGGTGTGGGCTATGATAGGGCCGACTTGGAAAAAGGGGGCAACGGTTATGTGCCGATCAGTCTTCAATATGGGCCCTATAAAGCCGTTAGTGCACGCGAGACAAGTTTGGCAGGGGGCAGTCCGTTAGAAGATTTTACCAACCGCTCCTACAAAAACAAATCGGTAACTGCTTCCAATAGTTCTGACATGAAATTGGTCAATGACACCAAAGCAAAAATGGGCAACAAACCTGTAATAGTGTTGGTCAACATTGGTAAACCGATGATTTTTTCCGAAATTGAGAAAAGCACTTCTGCCATTTTAGTCCACATGGGGGTACAAGATGAGGCATTGATGCAAATGCTTTCAGGCAAAGCCGAACCTTCTGGCCTATTGCCCTTTCAAATGCCCGCAGATATGAAAACGGTGGAAACCCAGTTTGAAGATGTACCCAGGGATATGACACCGTATATCGACTCTGAAGGAAATTCATACGATTTTGCTTTTGGCCTGAATTGGAAAGGGGTTATTGATGACGCTAGGGTTAAAAAGTATCGATAGTGGTTTAATCTTTTAAAAAATCACTGTTGTGGAGCAACAGTAATACGATACATATAGCATTTTAAATTTAGAGCTAAACAAAACAGCCATGAAAAACTACGCTGGCCATCACTTTTTGCCTTTACTCCTTTTCTTTGCATTCTCAGCAGTGGCCCAAAAAACGGAGTTGGTGGTGGATGTCAGCTATTCCATCTCAGAAATCCAGCCTACGATGTACGGAATATTTTTTGAGGACATCAATTATGCTGCTGATGGTGGCATATATGCCGAAATGGTTAAAAATCGCGGTTTTGAATTCGACAATCCCATGATGGGCTGGCAGCAACCCAAGACGAATCGTTATGGTTTTAATCCAACATCAGGCATTGGAACCATAATCAAATCGCAAGCAGATGCGGCCAATTGTAATTTCTTTAGGGCAACCATAGAAAATGATAAAGGATACGAATTGGTCAACGAGGGTTTCTGGGGCATGGGTATTCAAAAAAAGGCACAGTACAGGTTTTCGATGATGGCCCGAAATACCACGCAATCTGTCAAAAAAATAAATGTGCAATTGGTAGACAGCTTAGGACAAGTTATAGCGCAAGGGAGTATCGCTCCGACCACCAAAGACTGGGAAACCTATACGACTACCCTCGTCGGCACCGAAACAAATAATAAAGCTACTTTGAAATTTACGTTTGAAGGTGCTGGGGTGCTCGATTTGGATAACATCTCCCTATTTCCAGAAGATACCTGGAAGGACAGAAAAAATGGTATGCGGAAAGACATCGTACAGCTGCTCGCCGACATGCAACCTGGATTTTTGCGTTTCCCAGGAGGGTGTATTGTGGAAGGCAGGACCTTGGCACAACGGTATCAATGGAAAAAAACGGTAGGTCCTGTCTGGGACAGAACACTATTGATAAACCGATGGAACACGGAATTTGCCCACAGGCCATTGCCGGATTATTTTCAAAGTTTTGGGCTCGGGTTCTTTGAGTATTTTCAGCTATCGGAAGATCTTGGTGCCGAACCCCTTCCCATTTTGGGCTGTGGTATGGCCTGCCAATTCAACACGGGCGAACTGGTACCCTTGGATGATCTCGGCCCTTATATACAAGATGCGCTAGATCTGATTGAATTTGCCAATGGCTCGATCGAATCGGCTTGGGGAAAAGTCCGAAGCGAAATGGGTCACCCCGAACCTTTTCATATGAAATATATTGGAATCGGAAACGAGCAATGGGGCCCTCAGTATATCGAGCGTTATAAGTTATTTGAAAAGGCCTTGAAGGAAAAGTATCCTGAAATCATCATTATATCCAGTAGTGGCCCCTTCCCCGAAGGGGATTATTTTGAGTATGGCCGTTC
>JBBKWR010000182.1:0-6964 GCA_037969055.1 Flavobacteriaceae bacterium
GACGCAGGCTTTAGGGGTGGGCTATCGGTAGAATTATTCAACAAGGAATATTGGGCCACTATGGATGCAGAAACCATGTTGAAGAACAGTTATGAAAAAACGGTAGCTGTGGTGGAACACGCTTTGGCAGACAAGCTCGAGTGATAATATTTAACATCTCCAACTCGCATCAAATCAACGCTTAGATAATTTTGCTGAACTTTTGTCTTACCTTAGTTTTTGATGCCACGCCGGTAATAGCATCCAAAAAACATTGAATGGACAGAAATATTTTGGGATTTGTCGCACTAATTTTATTGTGTATGTGCTGTTGCGTCGAAAATAATGCGCACAAAAGCAACGGCACGGAAAAGACAGATTATCTTACATTTTCGAAAGACATTCTGAATTTCCAAGGGACCCCACGAAATAAGACGGACCGTAGCATGCTCATGTTTTCGGATCAAGGGGCCTGGTTCGCCTATAGTTTACCAAACACCGTTACTGCATATGGGGGATTCTCTGGTCCGTTTTTATTGACACAGGAAAATGGCATATGGGCCGCGCCTACCTTAAGCCAGTACTTTCTTTCCAATAGTGGGAACGAACAAAATCTGATCGATTGGAAAAACGATTTGGAAGAACAAAAAAGTTTTGCCAGTCATTTGGAACAAACCTATCAAAGTGAGAATTTGAAAATTGGGCAAGAACTGGTCTTTTTATCAGGGCACACCGCATTACAACGAACGATTATCACCAATAAATCCGAAGAAGATATTTCTATAGATTCAGGTTTCCAAGGGAAATTATTCTCGTTAGACATGCGTGCTTCCAAAGAGGATGGAGGCATAAAGATTGGTAGTAGTAAAAGTGAGGCAGTGGGGCACATACAATTTATTAAGGGATCTAACAGTGTTATTCTTACAGACAGTCTCACATATAAGGTGGCCAACCAAAGCTTTGTTCTAAGGCGCAATGAATCGAAGCAGTTTGTCATTTCACAGACCTTTATATTTCCAGAATATTCATGGGATGAAGAACGGATATCGATTTTACAAGTCGATTTCGACTCGCTGCTCAACACTCGAAAGGCTGAAAAAGAAAATGAATTGAACGCGGTGATCAGCAACCAGAAAGTCAAGTTCAAGGATGTTAAATATTCCGAAGTCCTGGCCAAAGCGCACCTGACCTTACAAAACAATTGGCGTATTCCTGCTGGAGCGCTTAAACATCAAGGTCTATTTCCAAGTTACCATTATGAATGGTTTCACGGGTTCTGGGCATGGGACTCTTGGAAACATGCCGTGGGACTTTCCTATTTTAATCCGCAATTGGCAAAAGATCAAGTACGTGCCCTGTTCGATTTTCAAAGGGAAGATGGATTCATCCTTGACTGTATTTATAGGGACACCACCATAGAACCACACAATTACAGGGACACAAAACCACCACTATCTGCATGGGCCGTAAGCAAAATTTATGAACATGATCTAGATCTTGAATTCGTAACGGAAATGTATCCCAAGCTTAAAAAATACCATCAATGGTGGTATGACCAACGGGATCATGATAAAGATGGATTATGCGAATTCGGATCGACCGATGGCACCCTGATAGCAGCAAAATGGGAAAGCGGTATGGACAATGCCATTCGATTCGACACTTCAAAAATTTTGAAGAATGCTGAAGGTGCTTTTTCTTTGGATCAAGAGAGTGTGGACCTTAATGCTTATCTCTATGCTGAAAAAAACTATTTGGCATTATTGGCTGCGGCTTTGAACAAGACGGAAGAAGCCAGCACCTTTAAAAAAGATGCTGCCCTTTTAAAAAAACGTATACAAGAACAATTTTATGACCCAGAGGATGAGTGGTTTTATGATACTAATTTAGAAGGTACTATTTTTATAAAAGGTGCGGGAAGCGAGGGTTGGACACCGCTATGGGCCAATGCGGCAACAAAAGTGCAAGCTGTCGCCGTAAAAGACAAAATGATGGATCCCGACAAATTCTATACCCAAGTACCTTTTCAAACACTATCCAAAGACCACCCAAAATTCGACCCTCTAAATGGTTATTGGCGCGGCCCCAATTGGTTAGATCAGGCCTATTTTGGGATAAAGGGACTGCGTAACTATGGCTTTGAGCATGAAGCTGATAAAGCTACTTCCCAAATACTCCTGGGCGCCAACGGTCTTTTACAAAAAGGAACGGCCATTCGGGAAAATTACCATCCCATCACGGGTGAAGGAAGGGAGGCCCAAAACTTTAGTTGGAGCGCCGCCCATATTATTATGCTATTAATGGAGGATGACAAATGAACTATAGTCTCTTAAAAATAACCACAGAAAAGGCAGAAAAAATTGCCCTTGAATTGTTCAATATCCAAGGTGTTGCCACTCCCCTCCCGGGGGAAATTGATTTCAATTTTAGACTCAAAGTTGCAAAGCGCGATGGCTATATCCTAAAAATTTCAAGGCCAGATGAGGATGGGGAATACTTGGATTTTCAACAACAATTACTACTGCATGTCGCAAAGAAAGGCCGAGACTTGATATCGCCACATGTTAGTCCAGATATAAAAGGAAATGCTATCTCTCAGTTCACAGATGAGAAGGGGAATCGCAGAAAGGTACGATTGTTGACCTGGATTCCGGGAAGGATATGGAGTAGTGTAAACCCACAATTGGGGGAGCTTAGATTTAGTTTGGGTGAAAATTGCGGAAGATTGACCCAAGCCCTGCAGGGGTTTGATCACCAGATGGCGCATCGCGATTTTGTTTGGGATATTGCACAAGCCGCTTGGACCAAACCACATATCGACTTATTTGAAGGCGAACAAAGGGAAATCATAACCTTTTTCCATAACATTTTTGAGGGTATACAGCACACATATAATACGCTCCGAAAAGCAGTGGTTCATAACGACGCCAACGATAATAATGTAATTGTTTCGGCAGAATTGATCCACCCAAAGGTAAAAGCCTCCATTGATTATGGCGACTCGGTGTATACCCAGATCATAAATGACCTAGCCGTAGCATGTGCCTATGCGATCATGCACCATAACGATCCTTTGGACGCCGCTTTGCCGATAATAGAAGGATACCATACCACTTTTGCCCTCGAAGCTTCTGAATTGGAGCATCTTTATATCGCGATTGCCATGCGATTGGTGATTTCCGTGACCAAATCCGCAATTAATAAAGTTGCGGAACCCGGTAACGAATATTTATTGATCAGCGAAAAACCGGCTTGGGAGCTGCTGCGTAAGTGGCGGGCCATTAACCCTGATTTTGCCCTGGGCAGTTTTAGGGAGGCCTGTGGATGGACGGCACATCCAGCGACGGAAAAATTCAACAAATGGGCAAAAAATCAAAGTATCAAATTGTCCCAATTATTTCCGACCGTCGCCAAGGATGATGTTCATCATTTAGACTTGAGCGTCTCCAGCAAATGGGTGGGGCATGAAAAGGATTTTAATGATTTGGCGTTTTTTCAATTTAAGATCGAGAAACTTCAGCAGAAATTTCCGCAGAAAATAATTGCTGGGGGCTATTTGGAACCGCGCGCCCTGTACACCTCATCCGCCTATGACAAAATAGGAAACAGCGGACGCGAAAGCAGGACCGTTCATTTAGGAATTGATTTTTGGTTACCGGCCAATACTCCCGTTCATACCCTGTTGGATGGGGAAGTGATCACAGCCGTCAATGATGCCGGGGACAAGGAATATGGAGGCTTGGTCATCTTAAAACATCTTGTGGACGAACTAGTATTTTATACCTTATATGGCCATCTTACGGTGGCCAGCGCCACAAAACACAAAATAGGAGATCGACTAAAGGCTAGTGATCTCGTTGGAAATTTAGGGAATTATCCCGAAAACGGGAATTGGGCCCCACACCTCCATTTTCAGTTGCTTCTTTCAATGCTTCATTACAAAATCGATTATCCGGGGGTCGCATATGCCAGTCAACTTGATTTATGGAAAAGCATTTGTCCAGATCCGAATTTATTATTTAAGTCAAAAGCACTTCAAGCGAAGTCCTCGATCACGAATAACGAACTTATAGCCTATCGGAAGCAACATTTGGGCAAGAGTTTAAGCCTACAATATAAGGAGCCAATTAAGATGGTACGTGGGTCGGGCCAATATCTCATCGACCAAATGGGAAGAAAATATCTCGATACCGTTAACAATGTGGCCCATGTAGGCCATGAACATCCAGCTGTGGTTAAGGCCGGGCAAGAACAAATGGCGCTACTCAACACCAATTCGCGCTATCTGCATGAAAATATCAACGCACTGGCCAAGGAGCTATTGGAAACACTGCCACCAGAATTGAGTGTCCTGCATTTTGTCAACTCTGGAAGTGAGGCCAATGAATTGGCTATTCGAATGGTGAAGGCCGCCACGGGCGAACGCGATATTATCGCCTCCGAAGTTGGGTATCACGGAAATTCAAATATGTGTATCGATATCAGCTCCTATAAATTTGATGGGAAAGGCGGTCTAGGTGCTCCGGAGCATACCCACATTTTTCCATTGCCCGATGCCTTTAGGGGAAAATATCGGGGCACGGATACTGGAATAATGTATGCAGAGGAAGTTAAAAAGCAGATCGATCGCATCCATAAAAAGGGACGGGGTGTTGGTGCCATAATCGTGGAACCGATCATAAGCTGTGGCGGCCAGATTGAACTCCCAAAAGATTTTCTCACCAAGTCATATGGATTTGTGAGGGCGGCGGGCGGACTCTGTATCTCTGACGAGGTGCAAGTAGGTTGTGGTCGCATGGGCAAGACTTTTTGGGGGTTCCAATTGCATGATGTAATCCCAGATATTGTTACCATAGGAAAACCTTTGGGGAACGGACATCCATTGGCGGCCGTGGCCTGTACCCAAGAAGTTGCGCAAAAGTTCGCCAATGGGATGGAGTATTTCAATACTTTTGGGGGTAACCCAGTTTCTTGTGCCATTGGAACGGCGGTGCTACAAGTTGTAAAATCTGAAAAACTTCAAAAGAATGCCTTGGAAATAGGCAACTACCTAAAATCAGAATTGAAGACGCTTGCTGCTGAATTTCCGATTATTGGGGATGTTCGCGGACAAGGTCTATTTTTGGGCATTGAATTGGTAGGTGCCGAAATGAAGCCCCTGGGCGACCAAACGGATTACCTGGCCAACCGGATGAAAGACCACGGGATATTAATGAGCACCGATGGCCCCGATCATAACGTTTTGAAGATTAAACCGCCCTTGGTCTTTTCTAGGGTAAATGCCGAAGAATTGGTTTTTTATTTGAAAAAGATCTTGGCCGAAGACTTTATGAATGCCCCTTTATAGCAATAATTACAACCGTAATAAAAAATGAAATGATATGAAAACTAAACTGCCCAAAATTACACTCGTCTCGATCATCGTCATGGTCATCTTGACCTTCACCTCATGTGGTGATAACAAGGCTAAAGAAACTGCAATCCAACCAAAGCAGCCTGAATTGGGACAACGCTCTGCAAATATTATTGAGAAAGATGGTTTTGAGTTCAAAGACCTCAACCGAAATGGCCAACTCGACCACTATGAAGATTGGAGGCTATCTCCCGAAAATAGGAGCAAGGATTTGGTATCGAAAATGTCGCTGGAACAGAAAGCGGGTTTTATGTTGATCAGCACCACAAGATTGGAGAACGATTGGTCTTTTGACACCCCTCAAACCGAAGGCCCGATTACCAGTGGTTTTAACGAAACCGACATGGTAAGGGATGTCAATATGTTTACAAGAAAACCATTGGAATTTCCCAATATGTTTGCGGCGGGCACTACGAAGGCGGTAACAGAATTTCACGAAAGGCACTTTATTTTAAGGGCTAATCCATCCCCAAAAATATTGGCGGAGTGGGCCAATAATTTACAGGCGCTTTGTGAGGGTGACGGTTTGGGCATCCCTGCCATCATAACTTCAAATCCCCGCAATCACATAACCATTGATGCATCGATTGGACTTAGTGTAGGTAAAACCCCGTTTTCTACCTGGCCAGGGGAATTGGGATTGGCCGCCATGCGCGACTTTAATTTGGTTCATGAATTCGCTGATATTGCCAGACAGGAATGGCTTGCGGCAGGTATTCGTAAGGGTTATATGTACATGGCCGATTTAGCGACCGAACCACGCTGGCAACGTGTTGAGGGCACTTTTGGCGAAGATGCGGAACTTGCGGCAAAAATGATTGAACAAATAGTGATTGGCTTTCAAGGGGACACATTGAACAACACTTCCATCGCGCTTACTACCAAACATTTCCCAGGTGGAGGGGCCGCTGAAGGCGGGCAAGACCCCCACTTTGATTGGGGCAAACGGGAAATTTTTCCCGGTGGCATGTTCGAAAACAACTTGATTCCGTTTAGAGCGGCCATCAAGGCCGGCACATCTTCAATTATGCCCTATTATTCTTTTCCGGTGAATACAAAATATGAAGAGGTTGGTTACGCTTATAACAAAGCTATTTTGCAAGATCTATTGAGGGGCCAATTGGGTTTTACCGGCATTATCAATTCGGATACCGGGATAATTAATATGATGCCATGGGGGGTGGAAGATTTGAGTATTGTCGATCGTTATAAGAAATCTATCGAAGCGGGGGTGAACCTTTTTTCAGGTACGGCCGATCCAACCAGTTTACTGACCACATTAAAGAAATATCCCGAACTTATGGGAAAGGTCGATGAATCCGTTGAAAGGCTCTTGCTTGAAATTTTTCGTCTTGGTCTATTTGAAAATCCATATGTTGATGTTGATAATGCCTCAAGGATTATTGGGAAAAAAGAATTTAAAGACAGGGGGGAATTGGCCTTTCGAAAGTCTATTGTCTTATTGAGAAACCTCCCTAATGGGGATAACAAATTTCTCCCGATCCAACCAAAGAAGAAGGTGTATTTTGAAACCTATTATCCTAAGAAAGGGGTATCTCCAACGAATGTATA
>JBBKWR010000183.1:0-16101 GCA_037969055.1 Flavobacteriaceae bacterium
AAAAGATGGGATTATTCAACAGCAGTTTGGGGTCATGACATGTCTGTTATTGGATCAGATACAACATCTTACCCCGAAGAACCAAAAAATGGTATTGAATTGGGTGAAGAATTTAGCTATGAAATAAATGTTTATAAGGGTATCATGTATCTCACTTTTAAAAGTGAAGGTCATGAGACCAAAACATTTACAAAGAATTTATTGCAATCGGATTTTTCTAAAAAAGAGGATATTCCTCAGCAAATCTTGACACTATATGCTGCGATAGGACGCGACGGTGTTGAACGCGAAAATGCCTATGCAGGTGAAATTCAGTATTTCAAACAAGGGGCTTACAATCAAACAAATGGCAAATCTCCAGAAAAAAATATAGTTTGGAGTACAGGAGCAAATATCTACGATGGAGATATTGCCGAACAATATGCAAATGGAAGCTATACGGAAGTTTGGTTTAAGGAAGCTACTCTCGGTGCTGGCACATTGCCAAGCAAAGAGTGATTTCCACAGTTGGCTTGGCTATAATATCACCTTAGCCTAAAATTCTTTTATAAAGTGCCCCAATGCAATGGTCGCGTAGCTTAACGCTCGCATTATCAGAATTATTGATTTCACTTGTGTTAAATTATTAATTGGGGATTAAACCGACCGATTTAATGTTAAATATTTGGTGGTTCCACAAATATATGTATTTTTGGTAAACCAATCTGGTAAACCAATTATGAATATGAGTCACCTTCACAACTATTTTTCCTTGATTTTTCTTATGGTTGTCTTCTCATGCGCTACAGAGCAACAAATAGATACTGTAAAGAATGTAGCAGAGTTTGAAGAAATGCTACAAAAGGTACAACCGGGGGATAGTATTGTTCTTGCAAATGGAACATGGATGGATGCTGAACTTTTATTCGAAGCCAATGGAACGGCTGATAAACCAATCACACTTACCGTTGAAGAAAAGGGAAAAGTTGTACTGGAAGGAGCTTCTAATTTAAGAATTGCAGGCGATCATTTAATCGTCAAAGGTTTGGTCTTTAAAAACGGCTATACGCCAACAGATGCCATTATTTCTTTTAGAAAGAATAGGGAAGAAATGGCAAATAACTGCCGACTAACAGAATGTGTTATTGATAATTATAACAATCCAGAACGTCAAGTACAAGATTATTGGGTAACCATTTATGGAAAAAATAATAGAATTGATCACAACCATATAGTTGGCAAAAAGAATTTAGGTGTAACCATGATTGTTGGTTTAGACACGAAAGAAAGTAGAGGGAACCATCATAAAATAGATCATAACTATTTTGGACCACGTCCAACTTATGGCAATAATGGAGGCGAAACATTACGAATAGGAACTAGTCATAATGCTTTAGAAAATTCAAACACCTTGGTGGAGTCCAATTATTTTGACAGATGTAATGGCGAACATGAGATTATATCAAACAAATCTTGTCAAAACACTTTTAAATACAACACCTTTTTTGAATGCACGGGAACGTTGACAATGCGTCATGGAAATGAAACAATGGTTGATGGTAATGTTTTTCTTGGCAATGGAAAACCGAGTACAGGAGGTGTTCGTGTAATTAACGAAAGACAAACAGTTACTAATAATTACCACTTTGGTTTAACCGGATACCGTTTTAGAGGAGCATTTGTTATGATGAATGGTGTGCCAAATTCACCACCCAATCGTTATGTGCCAGTTATAGATTCTAAAGTAGAAAACAATACGTTTATCAATTGCGACAATATCCTTTTTGGTGCAGGGAGTGATGCTGAACGAAGTCAAGCCCCAAGAACCTCTGAATTTTCAGAAAATATTCTTTATCACGAAAGCAAGAAAGATCTTATGAGGGTATATGATGATATTAGTGGGATTACCTTTAAAGGGAACATTCTAGATAAAAACTTAACAACCAGTATTCCTAGTGGTTTTGAAAATACGAATATTCAATTGGTAAAAAATGAACAAGGTTTTTTAATTCCTACATCAGATAAAATAAGAACTGAGGTTACAATAAGTCCAAATATTGCAACTAAAGATAACACTGGAACAACATGGTATTCCAAAGCAGATAAAAGTGTAGCATTAAATTCGGGTAAGATAATTAAAGTAGCAGCGGGTATTAACACCTTGTATGAAATCGCAAAAAAATCGGAAGCAGGAGATATTATAGAATTGGAAGAAGGCGGAACATACTTATTAACCAAAGCAGTAAAAATAAACCATCCACTTACTTTTAAAATTGCTGGAAAAGAAAAAGCAACCATTTTGTTTGAAAGAATGATGGCTTTCGAAATTCAAAATGGTGGCAGTTTATCTTTGGAAAACATAAAATTCGACGGAACAAAATCGCCGGATTATGCGGGAAATTCGGTTATAAGTACAAGTAAAAACTCCATGACTGAAAACTATAAACTCTTCATTGAAAGGTGCGAGTTTACAGATATGGTAGTAAACCATTCTTTTGATGTGCTAAGAGTTTCTAAAGGCACATTCGCAGACACGATCAGTATTCAAAATTCAACCTTTAAAAACATTACCGGTAGCATTGCCGCATTAGACCAAGAAACGGATGATATTGGCGCCTACAATGTAGAATACTTCTTAATGAAAAATAATACAATTACTAAACTGCAAGGAGCAGTACTACGTCTATATAGAGGGGGAAAAGACGAAAGTACGTTTGGTCCATTTTTAGAAATGGAGCATAATGTTTTTGATCAGGTTGGTGCTGGTTCGAAAAACAAATATGATGCGGCAGTATCCCTATATGGGGTACAAGAAATCGATATCAAGAACAATATTTTCAAAGACAGCAAGGCCATAAACATGCATTTGGTCGTTGGGGAGCCTATTGTTCAAATTCGCAATAACGATTTCTTTAATTCGGAAAAAATGATTGTAACCGGCGACCAGAAATATTCGATCGAAAACGAATGGACACTACCACCAAAATTTGCTAACGATTCATATATGTTGAGTGCCGATTCTCCATTGAAAGGGAAAGCTATCGATGGTTCTGATTTGGGCGTTAGAAATCAATAACATGACGAAGAATAAAAAAAATAGAAACTTCATATTCTTATTGCTCACATTTGGGTTTTTGTCGCTTCCAAATTTTGCGATTGGACAAGCGCATCCCAATTTGATTCTTACTAAAAAAGGAGTTGAAAAAATACGTGCGGAACTCGGTAAAACACCTCTTTTTGATAAAACCCTGAGCGGGATCAAAGCGGAAGTTGATTCCGAAATTGCCTTGGGCATCGATACTCCCATTCCAAAAGATTTTTCTGGTGGTTATACCCACGAGCGTCACAAACGGAATTTTTTGATCCTGCAAAAAGCAGGGGTGTTGTTCCAGATTTTGGAGGATGAAAAATATGCCATTTACATCCGTGATATGTTGATGGCGTATGCAAAGTTGTACCCAACCTTGCCGATACATCCGCAGGAAAGATCATATGCACGCGGAAAGTTGTTCTGGCAATGCCTGAACGATGCCAATTGGTTGGTATATGTCAGTCAGGCGTATGATTGCATTTACGATTGGCTTTCCAAAAAGGAACGCAAGACCTTAGAAAAAAACCTTTTTCACCCCTTCGCGGATTTTATTTCCGTTGGCAATCCACAGTTTTACAACCGTGTACATAACCACAGTACATGGGGCAATGCGGCGGTTGGCATGATCGGTCTGGTCATGAACGACGACGAACTTATCGATAGGGCCCTATATGGTATAAAAGATGATGGCCTAGAGGTAGGTGCAAAAGACAATGATGGGGGCCTAATTAAAGTTGAAGGTCAAGAAGTAGGGTTTTTGGCCAATGTAAACGAGCCCTTTTCTCCGGACGGTTATTACACAGAAGGGCCGTACTACCAACGTTACGCCATGTATCCATTCCTGATTTTCGCGGAAGCGCTCCATAACGTTAGACCTGCTGTCAAGATTTTTGAGTTTAAGGATAGTGTTTTGCTAAAATCAGTAAACACCTTAATAAATCTTTCCGATTCAGATGGTGAATTTTTCTTGTTGAACGATGCCCAAAAAGGGATGTCCTATTATTCGCGGGAACTGGTTACTGCCATTGATATCGCCTATCATTATGGCGGAAATGATCCCGAATTATTGAGTATCGCCGAAAAACAGGATCAGGTACTCTTAGATGATTCCGGCCTTGCCGTAGCCATGGGAATACGGGATGGAAAGGCGATTCCGTTCAAGAAAAAATCTATTAATCTTACTGATGGTCCCGATGGGGAACAAGGAGGGATAGGCATACTAAGGTATGGGGATGAAGCGTTGACATTGGTCTTCAAATATTCGGCACAGGGCCTTAGCCATGGCCATTATGATAATCTATCCTTTTCGCTTTTCGAAAAGGGCGATGAGGTCATCCAGGATTACGGTTTGGCGCGTTTTGTTAATATAGAACAAAAAGGGGGCGGCAATTATTTAAAGGAAAACACCACTTGGGCCAAACAGACCATTGCCCATAATACCATAACCCAAAATGAAACTTCACATTTCACCGGCGATTACGAAACGGGCAGTAAACATCATTCGGAGCTTTATTTTTTTGATGCATCCAACGAAGGGGTGCAGGTGGTCAGTGGCATTGAAAAGCATGCCTATCCCGGAACGAAAATGCACCGCACCATGGCAATTATAAAAGAGGACAACTTCGAGAAACCTTTTGTATTGGACCTTATGAAGGTGACTTCAGATAAACCGAACCAATATGATTTGCCATTTTATTTTATGGGACAAGTGATGCAGGTAAATGTTGAATACGAATCCCCATCGAGCTTAACGGCATTGGGTACAGCTAATGGCTATCAACATCTATGGTTGGAAGGTATTGGAAAGCCGTTAGCGGACAATACCAAATTGTCATGGCTGAACCAAGGTAAATTTTATACCCTGACTTCGGATACAAATGCTTCGGACGAACTTCTCTTTACACGATTGGGTGCCAACGACCCGGACTTCAACCTACGTAGGGATGCCGCTTTTATGATCCGTAGGGCGAATACACAAAATACCATATTCGCCTCGATAATAGAGCCACATGGCAATTATAGTCCCGTATCCGAATTTGCTGTCAATTCATACAGTAGTATTTCAAATCTTAAAGTAGTATTCGACACCAATGACTACACGGCCGTGCGTATTGAAGATAAACAGGGCAACGCAAAGCTATTTATGCTATGCAACACCGATGGGTCGAAATCAAAACAACATCAATTAAACATAAACGATAGGGAATATCGCTGGACGGGCCCTTATCAATATACTAACATTCAAAAATAATAACAACATGCAAACATTTGGTGCGAGTAAGGAATTTGCATTCGGCGATGAGATCGAATGGGAAACTGTGGGCGAAGGCGTACAAAGGCAAATCATGGCCTATGATGATAAGATCATGTTGGTCAATGTAAAATTCAATAAGGGCGGCGTGGGCCCAATGCACGAACATTACCATTCGCAGGTAACCTACGTTGTGAGTGGCAAATTCGAATTGACCATTGGCGAACAGATCAAAACGGTAAAAGGCGGGGATGCTTTTTACATTCCTCCCCATGTGCTACATGGAGCGGTTTGTACGGAAGCAGGAATATTAATAGACGTATTCAGCCCGATTCGGGAGGACTTTATGTCATAAAAAAAGCTTATGTATTTAAAAGGAAAAGTAGCCATCGTCACAGGTGGTACAAGGGATATAGGAAAAGCCATATCAATAAAATTGGCCAAAGAAGGCGCAAAAGTGGTCGCGAATTACTTCAATAATCAAGCGAACGCCGAAGAAACCTTAAAGGAAATTAAGGCAGCTGGCGGTGAAGCGATCGTTGTAAAAGCAGATGTTACCAAACAAGCAGATGTTGCCAAGCTCATCGAAGCGACCAAAAAAGCTTTCGGCCCGACCATAGATATTCTAGTGAATAATGCGGGCGGACTGGTGGCAAGAAAGACCATGGAAGAAATGGACGAGGCGTTTTTTGACAAGGTCATCAAATTAAATTTGAACTCCACTTTTTTGGTTTCCAAAGCAGTGCTGCCCTACATGAAGTCGGGTGCTTCCATAGTCAATGTTGCTTCCCAAGCAGGTAGGGATGGCGGTGGTGGCGGATCATTGGCCTATGCCACTTCAAAAGGCGCGGTCATGACCTTTACAAGAAGCTTGGCAAAGGAGGTAGGTCCAAAGAATATCAGGGTGAACGCGCTATGCCCTGGGATGATCGCTACGACGTTTCATGACACCTTTACGAAAGATGAAATTAGGGAAAAAGTAGCTGGTATGACCCCTTTGCGCAGGGAAGGAACGGCCGAAGAAATAGCGAATACGGTAGCCTGCCTGGTTTCCTCGGAAACCACTTATATTACAGGCGCGAACATCGATATCAATGGCGGCCTCGCTTTTTCCTAAGCTGGGATATGGAAGTTCACCGTACCTAATGCAGTGCAACTCAATACAGTACAGGTTCAAAAAGGCGTATAAATGTTAAATTTTGATTTAATTTTTTTTTAACGAATAAATAACATATATTTGGTAAACCAATTTGGTAAACCAATTTGGAAAACCAATTTAAAGCAAAAATAACAGCGAAACTAAGTTCAACTATAGTCATAAAAAAAGGACGGGTGCACGCCCATCCTTTTAAATTGAATTACTTCATTTTGAAGGGAAGTAATACCTAAAACATGTAAATACTACTATAAACACGCTTTCCACAAAAGTATGGAAATTCATTGACTTTAAGAAAGTTCGCGTGTTTTGGTAAATCGAAGGATTAAATGTGCCTTACCGGTCACATTACGACTTTAATACCGCAAAATGGTATTTGGATTAACAATGCTAACTTAATACTAACACCAATGAATTTAAAAAAGAAACTTACTTTAATGGCGCTATTGCTCTTCAATTGCGCGTTGTTCGCCCAGGACGGCTATTCCCTCAAGGGCAACGTAGTCGATGATGCCAATGTGCCCATCCCAGGGGTGAACGTACTAATCGCGAACACCACCCGTGGGACCGCGACCGACTTTGATGGAAATTTTGAAATTACCGTGAACACCGGGGACGTACTACAATTTTCTTCCATGGGCTTTGTAAGCCAATCCATTACCATTGCCAATCAACAGGTTTTGAATATCGTGTTGCAAGTAGACGCCGCACAATTAGATGAAGTGATAGTGACAGGTTATGGAACTCGTAAAAAATCGCACTTAACAGGTGCTATTGCTAAAGTAGAAGGTAGTGACGTTGCAGGCATTCAGTCTAGTCGTGTTGATGATGCACTAGCAGGCAAGTTATCTGGTGTATTGATTCAAAATCAGGATGGGGCACCAGGTGCGGATCCTAAAATCCAAATAAGAGCGGCATCATCGATTAACGGTAATTCCAATCCGCTGATTGTTGTGGATGGGTATCCGATTTCAGGTAGTTTAGCAACTGTTAACCCAAACGATATTGAAAGTTTGGAGGTGTTGAAAGATGCTGCTTCTGCTGCTATTTATGGATCTAGGGGAGCAAACGGTGTTATTTTGGTTACCACCAAAAAAGGAAAAGTGGGTAAAGCTAGTTTTAGTTACAATACTTACACGAGCACATCGAGTAGGTATTTGAGAGACAATATTAATATGACATCTGGTGAATGGGCTAAAACATTAGAAACTGGCATAGCCAATGGTAGGTATGACGTTTCTGAAGTGGACCCAGCTTTATTGAATTATAGGTTAAACGCCTTTAAAAATTCACCTGATGTCGTGGCCGTAGAAGATTGGCTTTTCCAAAATGGTAATAGCACCAACCACGACTTCAGCATGAGCGGCGGCACTGAAGACGTAAATTACTTTGCCTCTCTTGGTTATCAAAACACCAAGGGTATTGTAAAGACCCAAGGTTTTGAACGCATTAATGCACGTATGAATGTCGATGCTAAATTGGGGGACAAGTTCAAGACAGGAATAAGTTTCAATGGATTTACATCTGATAGGGATATCGTAGGTCATGACATGAGAGATCTTTTAAGAGCGTATAGCGTTCATCCTATATATCATACACAAGCGTCAATAGCATTCGTTCAACAATTGGATGCTCAAGCGCAGGCTTTGGGACTTGATTCATTTGACTCTGGTTATAGAGGGGGTGATGCACCTTTTAATAATAGTATTTATACATTACAGCCTGGTATGACCGCACAAGACTGGCATTATGGAAGAGGCGGAAATGGTATTGGAGGATCAGGGGATGCAGGTCCTGCAACAAAGCTCGACAACACAGACCGATGGCAAAAAACGTATTTCGCCAACGTTACGTCTTATTTACAATACAGCATCCTTGATGGGTTAAATATAAAAACCGCTCTAGGGGCCGACTTTAACGATTCGCGAGACTATTTCTGGAGAGGACTTGAATTTGATTCCCGGGCACGTACCAATCAAACCGCCTTAGATCAAATAGATGTAAAAAGAACTTCAGTGTTAAGTGAAACCACGTTGAATTATGCGAAAGTAATAGGTAAACATGATATAGCTGCGGTAGCTGGAATTGAATTTCAAAACCTTTATCTGAAAGGGACCGCTTTACGAGGTACCAATGTGCCATTTGGGGATATTATAAATTATAACCTGTTGAATCCTGCAGATATCGCCGTAACAGAGCGGGACGAGACCATTTCAAGAAAGAGCGTTTTTGGAAGAATTAACTACGCGTACGACAATCGCTATTTGCTATCGGCATCGGTGAGAAGGGACGGTGATTCCCGGTTTGGCGCCAATAAAAAATTCGCGACATTCCCAGCGCTTTCAGTAGGATGGAACGTGCATAACGAATCTTTTTACAACTCTAACGTGTTGAGCTTGTTAAAACTAAGGTTTAGTACCGGGTCATTAGGAACTACTTCTGATTTAGGGGCTTATAATTCGTTGAGTCTTTTAAACCCTCAAGCAACAGCGTTAGGAAATGGATTTCTAATCCCATCAGATGTAGCAAACGCTGATTTGACTTGGCAAACCAATACAGAGACCAACTATGGAATTGATTTTGGTTTAATAAATAATCGTATTAGATTGAGTGCAGATTACTATACGTCGGATATTAAAGACATCTTAATTAATCAAAGTGTATCTGAAGTACTCGGTACCACTTCAATAAGACTTAATTCCGGAGATGTTAGAAGTTCTGGATTGGAGTTAGAGCTATCTGCAGCCATCGTTCAAAACCAAGATTTCTCTTGGGATATTGGCGCCAACTTTTCTACGGTTAAAACAGAAATTACAGATCTGGGAGGTCTAGAAGAATTACCTCAAGTAATTTATGGCCAGAGCGGCAGGGGTCCTGTGTTTAGAAATTATGTCGGGGGAGGAATTGGTGAAATGTGGGGTATAGAAACAATAGGACAAGTTGAAGACATATATACAGAAGATCCGACACGTAATATTGGCATCAATAGTTCAGCATTTTACGTAGTAGATCAAAATGGTGATGGCGTAATAGATAGGACAAAAACAGTTGCTGACGGTGGAGATTTAGTCAAAATAGGACAAAATACACCAGATTTTTACTGGGGTTTGAATAGTTCAATGAAATATAAGGCTTTTGACATGTCGTTCCAATTTCAGGGATCCCAGGGAGGAGAGGTTTGGAATGTCGACCCAATTTACTATAACTCAGAATTTGGGGGAAGAACACGAAGTAGTTTTGATGCCAATGGTGATGGAATTGCTGATCATAATGGACAGTTTTATTTAGATTCAAATAATCAATTGGACGCGCAGATACAAGATGCCTCTTATTTAGCGTTGAGAAACCTGACTTTAGGGTATACGATTGATCCTGATGTGACGGACAAGATAGGTATAACTTCTGCGAGAGTATATGCCGCAGCCACTAATTTATTGTATTTATGGGGGGATAATTACACCTCTTTTAATCCAGAGGGTGTTGAGATTACCCAAAGTGATTATTTAGGGCCTACAACATATGGGGTGCAAGTCGGTGCGAGTCCGATTGTTAGAAGCTTTTCGCTGGGTTTAAATCTTAATTTCTAAATAAGCAAAAAATGAAAAAAGTATATATATTATTATTAGGATCATTGTTGTTGACAACAGCATGTGATAATGAATTGGATCAAGTTCCACCAAATATTGCCAGTGCGGATTCATTGACTGATTTTGAGGGAGTTTTGAATGCGGCATATTACTATCAGCTCGGCGCTGTTACGCCAATGGCAGTGATGGGCGACTTCAGGGCCGACAATGCTTTTATGGATGAATCTCCGTATACTGAGTTTGATGAATTCAGTGCTGGTTTAACGGCTATGGAAGATCAATTTTTCGGCCCTTTCTATACGGCTTTATACAAGTCAATATTAAGTGCGAATAATGTAATTGAAAATTCTTCAAATGCAACTCAGATAGGTGAAGCTAAATTTTTAAGGGCTTTGTCTTATTTTAAACTAGTGCAGGTTTTTGGTGATGTGACTGTAAATTTATCTGCTGCACCAAGTTCAACAGATGCATCTATTTTTGTGAGACAACCAGCTGCTGATGTTTATAATAGCGTTATAATACCTGATTTACAGGATGCAATTGGTGCATTAGGTACAACAATTGCAAATGGTAGGGCATCAAAACTTGCTGCACAAGGGGTATTGGCTAAAGTATATGTTACCATGGGCAACTTTGGAAATGCTGAACCGCAACTAGCAGCTGTTGTAAATGGAGCTGCTGCTGCAGGAATTTCTTTACAAGCCAACTATGCTGACATTTTTGGTGAGGCAAATGATTTGAATTCAGAAATAATATTTGCGACCCAAATATCAAGTTCTGTATCTGATGAATATGGTTTTTCTGAGTTTTGGTCATGGTATGGTGGACTTGATACAAAATCTCTGAAGCCTTTAGATCCAAGTTTAATTGTTGCTTTTGATGCTAGTCCTGGCGATTTAAGAAGAGCGGTAAATATTGATGAGGTACTTCTGGCGTCTCCAAAATATCCTCAAACGGGAGGTCCTGATCACGACTGGATAGAACTGAGATTAGCAGATGTTATTCTGTTATATGCAGAAACATTGAATGAGAATGGCGCTTCCGCTGAGAACGTACTAGATCTATTGGATCCTATACGAACTAGGGCTGGCTTAGCGCCCCTGGATCATACTGTCCTTAATACCCAGGCTTTGGTTAGACAGGCCATTCAAGACGAAAGAAGACTAGAGTTGGCCTTTGAAGGACAAAGATGGTTTGATTTGGTTAGAACAGGAACTGTTGACGCTGAAATGGGAGCCACGATCGATAGTAATTATCATTTGTTTCCAATTCCAATCTCTGAAGTGCTTGCAACCAATGGTGTGATTACACAGAATCCTGGATATTAATTTGTAATTAATATGTATAAAGTAAAATTAATGACAATGCCTTTAAACCTCAACCATATTATTAAAGATTAAAGTATCGTAAGTTACTATGTTGGTGGCAATGGCATTGTCGTTAAGAATAAGTGTAAAATAAATGGATTTTAAAGTAACCCATTAAAAATAGTAGGTATGCCAGTACATAAACGTGTATATCCCCTTGGCAAATCCTATTGAGTTGTTTGATTAGTTAAAAGTGATTTTACTGGCCTTTGACCAGGCCAGTAAAATTTTTAATACGGTATTTGAAAGTAGGCTTTTATTAGCTGGATTACGTGTTGGGCTTTTTTTGTTGGGTTAAATTGTTAATTTTAGACAACCAAACTGGTAAACCAATTTTTAACAACGATTGTTAATAGCATGAAAATAGATATCCTCGCTAAAAATGAAAATCAGGGAACACAAAATGAAATCATATCCAAAATACGGGATTTCATAATTTATAAAAATCTGGAGCCCGGGGATAAATTGCCCTCAGAAAGAAAGCTCTCGGAAAAATTCGGGGTGAGTAGGAGCAATGTCCGGGAGGCCATTCAAAAATTGGAGTTTTATGGGCTGTTAACCTCAAAGCCACAGAGTGGCACTTTTGTGGCCAAAATAGGGCAAGTGGCCATGAATGGTATGATCGATGACATTCTCCGGTTGGAGGAACCCGATTTTAAGTCGCTTGTGGAAACTAGGATTTTACTGGAGTTAAAGACTGTAAGGCTCGCTGCCCGACGAAGAACGGAAGAGGACTTAAGGCAAATGGAGGAAGCCTTAAATGCCTATAGCAAAAAGGTGCTCAATGGAGAGGATGCCATACAGGAAGATTTGCTGTTTCATTTGTCTATTGCTGAAGCAAGTGGTAATAGTACAATGAACACCTTCATGCTGATCATCACGCCAGAGATCATCACCAATTTTGAAAAATACCATGTCTGCGACAAAAATCTGGCCCTAATGGCCATTCAAGAGCACAAGGATATTTTCGATGCCATCAAGAGCCAGGATACACAATTGGCGAAAGAGAAAATGAAAGTACATTTTAAAATACTATATCAGTATTGCTATAACATTAAGGATTAAAAACATTGAATGGAAGATAAAGATGCACGGCTTTTATCTTTTTATAAATAGTTGAAGGGAAAAAATACTTAGAATACTACACTAAAATTCCACTGCGATTGAACACCGTTCAATGAGCTCCAGAAATTTTTAGCGATGATTCCAAGTAGGATTATTGGAAGGGCAACTTTTCTACAGCTCCCATATGTCCCATATGGGCAGTAGATTGATACCAACTAGGAATAAATAACCAAAGAAAAAAGTATGAAAATCAGAGGGCTAAGATGGTGGGTTATTGGGTTAATAGCTTTAGCCACGGTAATAAACTATATAGATAGGCAAACATTAAATGTACTTTGGCCTCAAATATCTGAAGAAATGTATCCAGATAAAACTATGGATCAACGTAAAGAGATCTTCGGCTGGATATCATCAATTTTCTTATTTTCTTATGCATTTGGTCAGGGAATTTTTGGAAAAATATTCGATAAAGTGGGAACAAGATTAGGCTTTATCTTTTCTATTGGATTTTGGTCTATAGCGACCGCACTTCATGCTTTAGCTAAAGGATTTGTAAGTTTTTCCATTTTCAGGTCAATATTAGGTGTAGCTGAAGCTGGAAACTGGCCAGGTGCCGCTAAAGGAAATGCAGAATGGTTTCCGGCTAAAGAGCGAGCTTTAGCTCAAGGCATTTTTAATTCAGGTGCTGCAATTGGAGGAATTATTTCTATTCCACTAATTGCTTTTTTGGCTATTCATTTTAGTTGGCAAATGATATTCATTTTTGTTGGATTGATAGGTTTACTATGGCTAGTCCCATGGATGTTAATCGTGAAAGCTCCACCAGAGAAACATCCTTGGCTTACAGAAAAAGAAAGAAATCATATTCTTGAAATTTCCGGAAATGATAATTTAGATAAAGATGAAGAACAAATTGTAGGTTATAATCCAAAAACCGGTAAAATGTTGACCCACAAAGAGAGTTGGGGCGTAATTATAGCTTCAGCTGCTATTGACCCAATTTGGTGGTTATTTGTTTTTTGGATTCCAATTTATCTATTTGAAGTTTACGGTATGAACGTTAAAGAGGTAGGCATTTATGGCTGGGTACCATATGTTGGAGCAATGATTGGTGCTTGGTTTGGTGGGCTTTTAGCTCAAAACCGTATGAAAGCAGGATGGAACGTAAATAAAACTAGAAAAACTGTAATTACCTTGGGTTGTTTAATTATGTTGCCTTGTTTCTGGTTGCTTACAGACCCAGGAAGTCCTGTAAATGCAGTAATAATAATGGCAGTTCTTTTGTTTGGATTCCAAACAGCAATTGGAAATATACAAACATTACCGAGTGACCTGTTTGGTAAAAAAACTGTAGGAACACTATCAGGATTTGCTGGAATGTCAGCAAAATTTGCTGGTGTAGGTCTTACATCTTTAGTAGCAACACTAACTATGGGAGGAAATTACACCCCTGCATTCATAGTTGGGGCAGTATTAACATTAATTGTATTAGCTAGTGTTTGGTTTTTGTGTAAGAAAATTGAACCTATTCAACATAAAAGTATTTAAACATAACAAAATTAAATAAAATGAGTAAATCAAACGGAAAAGTAGCAGTAATTACTGGTGCTACAGGGGGCATTGGATTTGAAGTGGCAAAAAGATTAGGTAAAGACGGATATACGGTAATATTGAACGGTATAGAAGATGCGACTGGTGCCAAAAGGGTTGAAGCGCTTGCCGCCGAAGGAATAACTGCTGAATATTATGGTTTTGACGTTACTGACGAAGAAGCTGTAACCACAAATATTAAGGCCATAGGGGAAAAGCATGGAAAAATTGACGTTCTTGTCAATAACGCAGGTGGTTTAGGTGGAAGGTCTAGGTTTGAAGAAATGACCACAGAGTTTTACAGATTTGTAATGGCATTAAATTTAGACTCTGTATTTTTTGCTTCAAGAGCTGCTATTCCATACCTTAAAAAAGGGGAGAATCCTACAATAATTAACTATACCTCAATTGCCGGGTGGAATGCAGGGGGACCAGGCGCTGGAATCTATGGAACATCCAAAGCTGGCGTTCACGCTATAACCAGGGCACTGGCAAAAGACCTTGCTGAATATGGGATAAGAGTGAATGCGGTATCTCCTGGCACAATAGACACCCCGTTCCATGCACAAATCAAAGCTACCAAACCAGAAGTTTTCGCTTCATGGAAGAATAATATCTTATTGGGCAGATTAGGGCAACCGGAAGATGTAGCATCGGTGGTTTCCTTTTTGGCTAGTAAGGATGCTTCCTTTATGACCGCAGAAACCATCCAAATTACAGGCGGACAAGGTTTGGGAATTTAGAGATTGTTTTGATTTGGCAAAACAGTTGCTTTTGTTTATTGTTACAGTATAAATTAATCTTTTTTATATGAAAAAAGTTGTAACGTTTGGCGAGATCATGCTCCGTTTGGCTCCTGAAGGCTTCTTGCGATTTTCCCAAGCGACCAGTTTTGATGTAGTGTACGGGGGCGGGGAATCCAATGTCGCCGTATCATTGGCCAATTATGGGGTGCCTGTCGATTTTGTAACGCGGTTGCCCAAAAACGATATTGGCGAATGCGCATTGATGGAACTCCGCAAAAGAGGGGTAAATACCCAAAATATAATCTTTGGCGGCGAACGTTTGGGGATCTACTTTCTAGAAACTGGGGCCGTAAGTCGCGGGAGCAAAGTAGTCTATGATAGGGCACATTCCGCGATCTGTGAGATCAAACCCGGAATGATCGATTGGGCAACAGTATTTGATGGCGCCGGATGGTTCCATTGGACGGGTATTACGCCCGCCATTTCACAAGGGGCCGCTGACGCATGTCTGGAGGCCGTAAAAGTAGCCAGGAAAATGGGCCTAACCATTTCTACCGATTTGAACTATAGAGCCAAACTTTGGAATTATGGAGGGGACCGGGAGGCCATTATGACCGAACTCACTTCCTATTGCGATATCATTCTGGGCAATGAGGAAGATGCCGAAAAACATTTCAATATTAGACCAGAAGGTTTGGACATTACCACGCAAGGACATGATGTAAAAGCGGAAGCTTTTTTATCGGTTTGTAAACAAATGATGAAGAAGTTTCCGAATGCCAAAAAGGTCATTACCACTTTACGCGGTTCAATTTCCGCTTCCCACAACACTTGGGCAGGTGTGTTGTACGATGGCAAAAAAATGTACGAGACCCGTCAATATCAAATTACGGATATTGTGGATAGGGTAGGTGGCGGTGATTCTTTTATGGGAGGATTGATCTACGGACTTTTGAATTATCCCGATGATGACCAAAACGCATTGGACTTTGCCGTGGCGGCCTCTTGTTTAAAGCATACCATTAAAGGGGATGCCAACCTGGTCACTGTCGATGAGGTCAATAAATTAATGGGGGGCGATGCCTCAGGACGCGTCTCCCGATAGGAAAAACTACATTCATTTGATATAAAAATTTCTAAAATGGCCAAACAAAAATCCATCCTCATACTTTGTGGAGGCGGTCCTGCACCCGGCATAAATGCCGTCATCAGTACCGTTGCCAAGATTTTTTTAAAGGATGGGTATCGGGTATTGGGGCTACATGAGGG
>JBBKWR010000184.1:0-2564 GCA_037969055.1 Flavobacteriaceae bacterium
CCAACGAAATTGACAACCATAGACTTTTGTTGGGAAAATCGATGTTAAATATGGCCAAGAGCAAAATACCAAACCCGAACATGCCAATAAGAGTGGCTATTTTTTGACCTGTGTTCAACGCTTTGGGGGGCATTCCCGTTAAGGCCATGTTGTTATCGTAAGTGCTCATTTTTATGATATTTATCTAATTCTTCGAACCTATTGTTATTCGTGATGATCCGACCCACTGTATGCAACTTTAAGCATTTTCAAATATTCTCCTCCAACTTTTTTTCCTGGGCCTAATTTTAGTACCGAATTCAGAATTGTATTTCGAAACGATTTGCTCTTCATACTGGGCATAGAATTCAGGATCGAAATTGGCATCCTTTAAAAATTCCATGACATGGTCCACGGTCCGCTTTTCGTTTAGCCAACGATCAAATAGTTCATGTCTCATACGGATCCCAAATAAATTAATACCTAAAAATTGCTTATTATCCTTGTCAAAAGCTATGGTGATACAAATTTTCTCGGACGGATGGCGCCAATGAAAATGTTGATCGTTCCTTTTCGGGTCGATTTTATTGAAAACCCAGCCATAGGTCTGGTATTCGATATCCAAGAATTTGGCAGAATTGAACCAGTGACCCGGATTGTACTCCCTCCTTTGACCACAAATGGTGTGGGCTAAAGTCTCGCCCATAATCCGACCAGTGTACCATACGGCTTCTATAGGGCGACGCTGTCCTATAGCTTCATGCTGTTCGGCACAATCCCCTATGGCGAAGATGTTTGGAATGTTGGTCTCTAAATATCGGTTGACCTTTACCCCCCTGCCCAATTCGATTCCCGAATCTTTTAGAAAACCAATGTTTGGTGTAACGCCAGCGGTCAGTCCGACTAGATTACAGGGAATTTCCTCTCCGGTTTCTTTAATGACCACTGCACGCGCCCTGCCATTTTCGTCTCCCAGGATTTCACCCAAATTGGCTCCTAACCTAAGATCGATATGATGTTCTATAATTTGTTCGTTGATCATTTGGCTTTCCCCATTGGGCAGAACGCCATCCCAAAAACTATCTTCGCGCACCAAAAATGTTACTGGAATATCCCTGCTTCGGAGCATTTCCGCTAGTTCAATTCCGATCAATCCTCCGCCTACAATGACGGCCCGGTTACAAATTTTATTGTTAGGGGCATTGACCTCCAGTTGATCAAGATCTTGTTTGGAATACAAACCCTGTACGCCCAAAAGGTCTTGCCCGGGCCAACCAAATTTATTAGACATGGAACCTGTGGCAATAATCAATTTGTCATAGCCGATTTCATCGCCATCTTTTAAGACCAATTTTTTTTGTTCATGGTCGATTTGGGTCACATAGGCATTGACCAGATCGATCCGGTTTTTTTTCCAAAACCAATTTTCATAAGGTTGGATATGGTCAAATTTCATGTGGCCCATGTAAACGTACATAAGGGCGGTCCTAGAGAAAAAATATTCTGATTCAGCAGAAACGATGGTAATATTTTTGTCTGAATTCTTGCGGATGTGTCTGGCGGCGGTTATACCCGCTATGCCATTACCTATAATTACTATGTTTTCCATGTGATTCAATGGGTAGTTGAGGTTTCTGTCGCAACTAAAGGTAAGAACTTAACTTTTAGAAGATTTTTGTTTTTAGCAGAATATTTCCCTTTGACCAGTACTTCAAACGCAAAATACCATGCCTTATTCAGGATAACTTGCTGCTGTCGCCCCCGTTTATGATTGTAAAGGAATTCCCATGGAGCCGTTCGCGAATGGACTCAGATCAATGGGTAATGCCAACTTCCCTGCAATCCTCCAATAATGATCAAAATAGCTTAATTTTAGGATCTAAATTTAGAGGGATGAGGGTTCTAGGTTTGTTCATACTGTTTTTATTGCAGTTATCCTGTACAGGTCAAGCGAATGAAAAAATCAATGGCGTCAGTTTTGTGGCTTCCCGTGAGGAGGTTGCACAGGTACATGTGGATGCTATAACTAAAATACATGCCAACAACGCCGCAATCATGCCCTTTGGTTTTATAAGGGAGCTCAATTCGCCTGAAATCATATTTGATACGGATAGGCAATGGTTTGGAGAGACCAGGAAAGGTGCAAAACAATACATAGACATGTTGCACAAAAACAAAATTAAGGTAATGCTCAAGCCCCAGATATGGGTATGGAAAGGGGAGTTCACGGGAACCTTGTCAATGGATACCGAGGAGCATTGGCAGGTCTTGGAGGCGTCTTATGAACGGTTTATCATGAACTACGCAACGTTGGCACAGGAGAGCAATACAGAAATATTTTGCATTGGTACTGAATTGGAACAATTCGTTAAAAACCGACCCGATTTTTGGGTCGGGCTCATAAAAAAGATACGTGCGGTGTATAAGGGTAAATTAACCTATGCGGCCAATTGGGACGAATACCCTAAAACCACCTTTTGGGACCAACTCGATTTTATTGGCATCGATGCTTATTTCCCGCTTTGTGAGGACAAATCCCCCAGCGTGGAACAGTTAAAAACGGGTTGGAAGAAATGGAAGACCGC
>JBBKWR010000185.1:0-5525 GCA_037969055.1 Flavobacteriaceae bacterium
GCCTACATCAAGGAAATGATGGAAGAAATCGCTAAATACGGTAACCCTACCATTAAAAGGATTTATGGCGACTGGACAAACCCGCGGTTGGCCAAATGGAAAAATGTTCTGTTGGAGAATGCGATAACCCCAATTCAGCAATACGGTTATACACAAGGTAAAAATGCCACCGATTCGGCCATGATCATAGATGCCATGGACATCCTTTATTCAGGAAAGGTGAATGGATTCTGTATCGCGAGTAGCGATAGCGACTTTACCAGATTGGCTACCCGACTTCGCGAAGCCGGGATGCAGGTTTTTGGCATTGGGGAAAAAAAGACGCCGAATCCATTTATTGTGGCCTGCGACAAGTTTATTTATATCGAGATCCTTAAGGGACAGTCAGAAGAAGACCCTTCAGATAACAACAAAAGTAAGTCCGCTTCCAAAAATAGTATGGACAAGATTACCACTAAAGAAATTCGTTGGATATCCAGCACTATCGATGATGTTGCAGATGAGGATGGTTGGGCATTTTTGGGCGATGTAGGCAGCTTGCTCCAAAAGAAGCAACCCAACTTCGATTCCAGGAACTACGGCTTCCAAAAGTTAACGCCGCTGATCAGTGCCATTTCCAACTTCGAAGTAGAACGTCGGGAAGATTCCAAAGGACGAAAAAAATTGATATATGTAAAGATCAAGGAAAAGCAACGGTCCGGATCCCGTAAATAATCGACTGTAGGGGATAATTTTATTGAGCCCCAAAAGTCCAACACTGTAGGCGAACAGCTGTTCCATAAAATAAAACACCACATTTCCTGTAAAATCGATAAACCACCCACGCAAAGGGAAGTATAAAACTTACGGCACGGTCCTTGTAACCATTAAATAAATATTTATTTACATTTACCATAATTTCAAAATCCATTAAAAACCCAAGAAAATGAAAAATGCCAAATTAACCACAGGGGTCTTCACACTATTGATTTTCACCGCATTTTGCACCCCCACTACTACCACCGCTAATGGTGCCAAATATTACCCAATAAACCCCATAACCTTGAACACTGCCATCCAAGATCATTTGATCGGTGGTTGGGCTTATACTGTTGAAGGAGCTCCAGAAGGATGGGAAAAGGGACTTTTGCTGATTATCAATGAGGATGGGACCTACAAAGCCCAAGTTCAAACCGGTGGAGGCACTTTACTAGGCCAGAATATATCGGTTAAAAAGAAGAGCATCACTTTTGATGTTAATGTTGAGGGACAAATGGTTGCGGTCGCCCTTACCATGGAAGGCAGTAAACTTTCAGGCACCAGTACCTCATCTGATGGCATTTACAAGATAAATGGCGTAAAAAGCCTCTCCATGGAGTAAGAATCGTGGTCTTTTGAACTGGGCAACTGTTTTCCTGCAAGGATAAACCATGTTGGTCCAACGGTCACATGAAACCATGTTGGTATGGGTCAACCTTTCCCTGCCAAACAATATTTTATTATCATCTAACCTCCCGACCTAATGAGAATACTGTGGGTACTTTTGGCACTGTCCCTGACAAGCTGTGAATTTTTTAAGGAAAAAGTTGATTTGGTGGTATTCAATGCCAATATTTATACGGTTAATGAAGGCTTTACCAAGGCGGAAGCGTTTGCTGTTCATAAGGGAAAATTCGTGGCCGTAGGGACAACGGAGGAAATACGCAAGACTTATACTTCCGACCAGCTTTTTGATGCGGATGGTCGCACGATCACACCAGGTTTGATCGATGCGCATTGCCATTTTTATGGGTTGGGCCTGGACCAACAAATGGCCGACCTTCAAGGCACCACCAGCTACGATGAGGTTTTGAAAAGGGTACAACAGTTTCAAAGGGAGAATCCAAAAAACTTTATTTTAGGACGCGGCTGGGACCAAAACGATTGGGAGGTCAAGGAATTTCCTACCAAAAAAGAGCTGGACAAACTTTTCCCAGCTACCCCAGTGGTTCTTTCCAGGGTCGATGGACATGCCTACTTGGTCAACCAGAAAGCGTTGGATATGGCTGGTATCGATTTGCGTACCAAGATAGACGGGGGTGAAATTGTAAAAGACGGGTCGGGCATCACAGGGGTACTAATAGACAACCCGATGCATCTTATAGATGTGATCATTCCAGCACCAAGCTTGGATACGCGGGTAAAAGCCTTAAAGGATGCACAACGAATCTGCTTTAATTATGGGCTGACTACCGTTGATGATGCCGGACTCGACCGTTCCACAATAGAATTGATAGACAGTCTGCAACAGATCGGTCAACTATCCATACGCGTTTATGCCATGGTTAGCAATACTCGAGAGGACGTGGACTACTTTATCAACAAAGGTCCCATTAAAACCGATCGGTTAAATGTAAGGTCAATAAAAGTCTATGGTGATGGCGCATTAGGTTCACGGGGTGCGGCACTTAAAAAACCGTATTCCGATAAATTGGGACATTTCGGGGCAATGGTCACCCCAATGGCGGAAATAGCGGAATTGGCGCGTCGGCTTGCCCATTCCGAATATCAAATGAATACGCATGCGATCGGGGATTCCGCCAATGCTGCTGTACTTAGGACCTATAAAAATGTATTGCAGGGCCAACGTGATAGAAGATGGCGGATAGAGCATGCCCAAGTGTTGGATTCAATTAGTTTTGAATATTTTAGAATAGGGATAATTCCTTCAGTACAACCAACACATGCCACCAGCGATATGTATTGGGCACAAGAACGATTGGGTCCCGATAGGATAAAGGGGGCCTATGCATTTAAAAAACTTATGGATATGGCCGGAATGGTGGCCTTGGGAACTGACTTTCCAGTAGAGCAGGTAAGTCCGTTTTTAACTTTCTACGCGGCCGTAGCAAGAAAAGACCTTAATAATTATCCAGAGGGCGGATTTCAATTAGAGGATGCGCTTACCAGGGAAGAAGCTTTACGCGGAATGACCATATGGTCGGCCTATTCAAATTTTGAGGAAAATGAGAAAGGGAGTATAGAGGTGGGCAAACTTGCCGATTTCACCATACTCAGTGATGATTTAATGGAAGCGCCCATTGCTGAAGTCCCTAACATCAGGGCCGAAAAGACTTTCATCGCGGGCAAGGTCGCCGAATAAACCTACGTATGTTGGATTCTCGTAAACTTCGCTACTAGCGCAAGGACGTAATCTTATCAAAGTAGTGCCATAACACTGGGTTTGGCAATTTGACCAAAAGGGACGTAAATGGCGCGAACGCCCACAAAAAAGCCCAAAACCTTTCGGTCTTGGGCTTGCAACATAGATTTTCGATCCAATTACATCTTTATAGGCACGGTAACCCTTGTTTTACCCCAGCCCATGACCATTTGGCCACCGCCATCACCTTCTTTGAACGCTATTGAAAATTCTTCCAAAGATTTACCATCGTTTGAGGCAACTCCGCTTACACGTACCACATCAGCGCCTTGATCATAGGAATAGGCTCCCCATTGGTTCAGATTTTTATTCAATATTACGCTCCATTCCTTTTCCCCGGGAATGCTGAACAAAGAATAAGTTCCTGCTTTAACATCTTTTCCGCCAAAATTTAGATCTTTATAAAATGTGATTTCGGTCGCTTCGTTGGCTCCAGTTCTCCAAACTTCTCCAGGTTTGGCTAGATCGGCCAGGGCACGACCTTTTAATTGCGGTCGACTGTAAGTCACACGAACCATCTTGTCGGCCACTTTATAACTCGATGGAAATGCAGCCACATCCATAGGGCTTTTATCCAATCCGCTAAAATCCTGGGCGCTGGCTTCCGTAGCGAAAACCATGGCGATAATAACAAAGGCAAGAGTACATACTTTTTTCATAATAGTATTTTTTATTGTGTTCCAAAACTAGGTAACATTCAGTTCAATTTCCCTTTAAATGTCGTTAAAATTTGTCCAACTTACAAAAAATTCCAATTTAGTGAATTCTCGGATTTAAAAATGATAGATTAACTGTAATAACCAAAATAAAATTATAATATGTAATCATAATATAAATATATGTTTTATAATTGAAACAATAAATACATCTTTGTCGTCAAATTGATATAAACAGGATATATTATGTGTGGAATTGTATGCGCTTTCGATGTAAAGGAAAGCACCGAGAGCTTGAGACCCCAACTTTTGGAGATGTCAAAAAAAGTAAGGCATCGTGGTCCGGATTGGAGTGGAATTTATGCCGACGACAAGGCCATTTTGGCGCATGAGCGCTTGGCTATTGTTGATCCGGCCTCTGGAAAACAACCCTTGTTGAGCGAAGATAATAAATTGATTTTGGCGGCGAACGGTGAAATTTATAACCATCGGGAATTGCGCAAACAGTTTGTTGGAAAGTATAATTTTAGGACCGAGTCCGATTGTGAGGTTATATTGGCGCTCTATCAAGCGAAGGGAACTAGTTTTTTGGACGAGTTGAACGGTATTTTTGGGTTTGCCATTTATGATGCTGAAAATGATGAATATTTTGTGGCCAGAGATCATATGGGCATTATTCCATTGTACATGGGATGGGACAAACACGGTACATTCTATGTAGCTTCAGAACTCAAGGCATTGGAAGGTACTTGTACCAAAATCGAATTATTTCCCCCTGGTCATTACTTACACAGCAAAGATGGGGAATTAAAGAAATGGTATTCCCGGGATTGGATGGAATATGATGCCGTAAAGGACAACGAGACCAGTATCAAGGCCATTAAAGAAGCATTGGAAGCTGCGGTACATAGACAATTGATGTCCGACGTGCCCTATGGTGTGTTGCTTTCCGGCGGGTTGGATTCTTCAGTGACCTCGGCCATAGCCAAAAAATATGCACAGAAAAGAATTGAATCCGATGACACGACCGATGCCTGGTGGCCCCAATTACATTCTTTTTCCGTTGGTTTGGAGGGTTCCCCGGACCTAGCGGCTGCCCGAAAAGTGGCCGACCATATCGGTACGGTACACCACGAAATCAAGTTTACCATCCAAGAAGGTTTGGATGCCATCAAAGATGTAGTTTACAACCTTGAAACCTATGATATAACCACGATACGGGCTTCCACGCCTATGTACTTAATGGCAAGGGTAATCAAATCAATGGGAATCAAAATGGTCTTGTCCGGCGAAGGGGCCGATGAGCTTTTCGGAGGATACCTATATTTCCATAAAGCACCTAACGATAAAGAATTTCATGAAGAAACAGTGCGAAAATTGAGCAAGCTCCACATGTACGACTGTCTGCGCGCCAATAAATCGTTGGCAGCCTGGGGCATTGAGGGAAGGGTGCCGTTTTTAGACAAAGAGTTTATGGACGTGGCCATGCGAATTAATCCCAAAGACAAAATGATCAATGGGGAGCGAATGGAGAAATGGGTGCTAAGAAAGGCATTTGAAGACATGTTGCCCGCAAGCGTGGCTTGGCGCCAAAAAGAACAATTTTCCGATGGCGTGGGCTACAGCTGGATCGATACCCTAAAATTGATGGTCAATGAAGAAGTATCCGACGAGCAATTGGCTAATGC
>JBBKWR010000186.1:0-19729 GCA_037969055.1 Flavobacteriaceae bacterium
ATCACCTCCGACCGAAAACTGGTGGAACATTGCTGCATGCGAATGGACGTGCTCTACTTTCTGGGCTTTGACATAGACGAGGATCTGCCATGGCACTCAACGATCAGCAGGACGAGGCAACTTTACCCGGCATCCCTTTTCGGGACATTGTTCAACAAGGTATTTGCCCTGTGTGTCGATAGCGGGATGGTATCCGGCCATACCCAAGCGGTGGATTCGGCCCCGATAAAGGCAAACGCATCCATGGAAAGCGTAGTGCCGAAAGTGCCGGCCACTTCCATGGACGACCACTTGAAAAAAGTGTCGGAAGAAAATCGGGAAACTACGAAAAAACATGTGGGAACGGTATCTCCCGCACATGTCTCCGCTCCCTCGCACGAGCTGAAGCGCGTAGAGAAACACCACCGGAATCTACGGGACAGTCCGGTACGCCCTGCCGGTGCGTCCCACAAAAAAGCAAGGCTGCTCAGCAACAAGACACACTATAACCCCCACGATCCGGATGCCCGTATATCGGTAAAGCCGGGCAAGGCCAGGAAGCTGAACTACCATTGCAGTATGGCGGTGGATACCGCGGAAGGGGTCATCTCGCATATCCAGGCGGACTTTGCCGACGGGAGGGACAGCCAGTACCTGACCGATATCAGCCTGCAGGTCCAGAACCGTTTAAGGAAGAACGAGCTCATAATGACAGATCTCCTGGCGGACGCAGGTTATTCCAATGGCTCCAACTACGATTTTCTCGAACGGAGGAAGGTTACCGGATGGATACCCGTTTTCGGAAAATACAAACCTGAGATAGAAGGTTTTCCATACAACAAGGAAAAGGATGAATACAGTTGCCCGATGAACAGGCCCCTGCCCTTCAAGGGATTCCGTACCAACCGGGACGGTAGCATACTGAAAAGCTACTGGGCAGCACCGAAGGACTGCAAGGCCTGCCCCATGAAATCCCAATGTGCGCCAAGTACGAAATCTAAAAAAATCACCAGAACGGTCTATGACGAACAATATTTGAGGGCCTACGGCCGACAACACAGTGAAAGGGGCAAACGGATGAAAAAACTTAGGCAAAGTACAGTGGAGCCCGTATTCGGTAGTTTGACCCAGTTCTACGGTCTGAGAAAAATAGGCGTACTGGGCAAGGCCGGTGCACAAAAGGTCATGCTCATGGCCGCAATCGCCTTCAACCTGAAAAAGTACCTTAAGAAAGGGGGGAGGAAGCCTTCCATTGGCATTTTCAAGACGATCATGGATGCCTTACAAGACCGCCTGACCATTTCTTGCCAGCAGGTCCAATCAAAACCGGTTCTCCTGAAGTCTTCGTAAAAACAGCCTTCTTGAATCGATCTCTTGCGCGTAGACCACTTCTGCAACGGCCACCTTCGTTTTGTGGGACCGTAAAAAAATTTGGATAATGATTGCGCTTTAAACTATTTGCTTTCTATTTACACTTTATGAGATAGTGCTCTTAAAATGCCACATGGGTTCGCCAAGGTGATTATTTGCGAAGAATAAACCAAATTCGAATATTACATAAGCACCGACCTCATGTACTTGTTGTTCAGTAGATAACTCTCAAACATTTTGGCATTTTCCGGCACTGCACCTTCAATCTGAATCCAACCTTCATATCCGATATCGTCCATAGCTTTACGTACTTGCTCAAAATCGATTTTTCCTTTACCGAGAAGGTATCCATTCTCTTTGGCATGGAATTCACAAATATGCTGCTTGCCCAAGTACCGGATTTCCTCGTAGATATTATATCCCATTTCGTTAGCGTTGGCCACATCATAATACACTTTCACGTTGGGGGAATCAACGGCATCCAGAATTTTCATATGTTCTTCGGCACTCAACCATGATTCAATACCCAAGATAATTCCTTGATCCTCCGCTTTTGGGGCGACTTTTTTAAGCCTTCGAATGGTTTCTTTCGTGCCCTCCGGGTCATTTTTTAAATCGCCATTGGAAAAGAATGCCAACAGTACCACTTTTGCTTTCATGATTTTGGCAACATCGATGCTGTCGGATACCCATTGTTCGGCTCTTGGGTCCGATTTATAGGGAATGTTGTTCATCTCACCAATGGCAATGCCCCCGATGGCCATGCCAAATTTTTCACAGGCATCTTTGTATTGTTGCTGTAGTTTCTTTTGACTTAGGTGCATGTTGTTGTCTAATGTGCCCAAACTGATCTGTACGCCGTCAAGTCCTATTTTTTTGCCTACTTCGATGGCCTCGACTTTGGCGAGTTGCCCTATTGACCAGTCACATGCACCGACATTAAAGCGGTTCGAAGCATCGAACGCAAAGGCGTCATAAGCGCCAAGAACACTTAATCCCATTAATCCGATCGACGATTTCAAAAGGTCTCTTCTGGTTAATTTGTTATTCATGCTATTCCCTTTTACTTTGAATTATCCTTTATAGGCTACTATTTTTTAGTGTCAATAGATAGACTGCCAAATTTGCCAGATCTTGTTCTTTTAGACCTAGCGCCGTTGCATTTGGCATGATGCCTGTTTTCATTCGCTGTTTACTTTCAATATTGTCGGGGGCGATTACGATTTGTTTTCCCGTCATGTCTCTTATAACTGTAGTTTCCCCTTCCGATAACAGAAAACCGTAAAACGCCTGGCCACTTTTCGTCTTTATCATGATGGGTTCGTACCCAAATACCATAGACGCATTCGGATTGATAACGGCATCGAGTAGCGCGGCCTTATCGAACTTTTCTCCAATGGAAGATAGATCAGGTCCGATGTCGTTGCCACTTGTTCCGTTTTTGTGGCATGTTGTGCATTTGGAGGTAAAGACGTTTTCTCCTGCTTTGCTATCCCCATTCAAACCCAAGATCAGTGGAATGGAAAGCGGTTTTCCACCAGGTTTCGTGAAATGTTCACTTGCCAGGGTACGTATTTCCAATTCGGGGTTTTCGAAAATTGCCTCCGAAACACCATTGATCAGTTCTTTGGACAGTTTATTCTCCGCGGCGAGGTTTATCAATAAGCGCCCCCCAATCAACGTGCCTGCCATTTGTTTACCGGCATCAATTCTATCGTTCAGCGTTTTAGAGCCATCGAGAAGCATTTCTTTTTGCACAACTATTGCTTCAGGAATTTCAAAAGTTTCCCCGCCTTCCGCTTGCCAATCCCACAAGGAGTACCAATCGTTGGTCATTCGAAAACCAATCCACCAATTGGCCAATTCCTGTACTATGGCGTTCCCGCTTTCCCTACTTATCGCTAACATAGCGGCGACCGCATCCTTGTCGGCTATAAAGGCTAAGGCGTCAACGGCCTGTCTCTTTTGGGAATCATCCAAACTTTCGGTCAAGGCCCGTTCCTTCAGGGCTACTATAGCCGATTTTGGATGCAGTCTCCAAACCAAAGAAGCAAATTCATCGGACCACGCTGCCGACTTTTCAGGTTGTTCGGAAAGCAATTCGGCATAGGCCATATCTTCTTTCCCTTCCATAGCAATTCCCAAAGACTCAAGGTACCAAGGATCCTTTCCATCGTAGCCGTGAAATAATTTTATAATGAGCTCTGCACTTTTATCCCAAGGAATATTCCTGAGCGATAATGCAACCTCCCTGCGAACGTCGGCAGAGGAATCTTCGGCTGCCATAGAAGCATATCGTAAAATGGCATCCTCGCTAGTCTTAAGTGCCCTGTAAGCAACGACCCTCAACCTTGGGTCGGGTTCGTTCTGCAAAATATTTTCAACAACCTCGGTCCCCTTCGGCCCCAATTTTGATAACAACCAAATTGCCCTGGCTTTATGCAATGGATTGTCGGATGCTAAAATTTTCTCAATATCGGCAACAACCCCTTCCCCCTGTTTTGCCAATTTTTCAAAACCTAAATTCCGTACATTGATAGCCGGATTGAGCAGTGCACCGATTTGACCTTCAGTGGTGGTCAAATCTATTTTTGGACTTTTCAATTGCTTACCTTTCGGAGTAAGTCGGTAGATACGGCCATAGCCGACACTATCCATCATTTGATGCCCGCCTACGACGGGATCGTACCAATCGGCTATATAAATGGCCCCATCAGTGCCTACTGCGACATCACTAGGACGAAACCATTTTCTCTTATCGTCGTCAATTTCGTTCCAAATATAACCTTCGGTCGATTCTTGCATCGAAGTAATCAAGTCTCTTTTTTCAAGTGCGAAACCCGCGCCTTTTTTCGATGGTTGATAGGCAAAGACGACGTTCCTACCCGCATCGGCACTCAATACCATGCCCCTATACTCCGGCCCGAATGCATCACCTTCATAAACCACTACCCCGGTCGGGGATCCAGCACCGGTATTATCTCCGGCAGGCATTACCCCGGGATCGTCTTGGTGCCAATGGGCAGTAAAGATATCTTGACCTGGTTTTCGGTCCGCCTGCCAAGTGCGCTTGCCATTGGCGTTGAAGTATCCCGCATTACCCCCTTCCATAATCCAAGTTACCCGACAGGTTTCCACTTGGTCATCGTTGTCGTTTTGCCACATATTTCCATAAGAGTCCAAGGCCACTTCGAAAGAGTTTCTAAAATTATGTCCCATAACTTCAAGACCGCTGCCATCTTTTTGAATTCTCAAAGCGAGACCACCGACCCAAACACGCCCATCGTCGCTCACCTGATTGGGTTCGTTCTTGTCATTGTAAGGTGTTCCGCCGGTATAGACACTGCCGGAGCGAAGCTTCCAACCGGCTTTATCGGTCACCTCATGCGGTCCGGCATTACCGGTATTGAAGTAGTACCGGCCATCAGGCCCTGCGATTAGGGAATGGAGGCTATGATCATGGTCAAAACCGCCAAAACCGGTTAGAAAAACTTCTTTTTTATCGGGCACATCATCCCCATTTTCATCGGTATAAACTATGAGCGACGGGGCAGAGGAAACATAGACCTTGTTGCCTAGAACGGCGATGCCCATTGGCGCTACCAAATCTTTGTCTTGCACGAACACTTTAGAAGAATCACTAACGCCATCCCCATCGGTATCCTCCAAAATCATAACGCGATCACCTTTTTCGAAATGCAGTCGCTTTTCGGGATCGTTATTAAAATTGCGATAATTGACCGCTTCCGTGACCCAAATTCTTCCCTTTGCATCGACATCTATATTGGTTGGATTGTAAAAGGATGGCGATTCGGCCCAAAGGGCAACTTCCCATCCTTCAGGAACAACGAAACCATTATTTTCCGTAGTTTTAAAATCGAGTTCGGGAGTTACATAGTCCGCCAATCTTTTATCGGCGCATGAAACAAGACCAATCAAAAGGGCTATCGTGGAAGCTAACCTAGCCACACCTTGCATAAAGCCTTTCGATTTCAATGTGTCGAGCTCTAGAATTTTCATAATCGGTCAATTTATATTTACGTTTGCACCCAGATGGGTATCTTCGGTTTTGTGATTTATTGGACGGACAAAAGCTCAAAATTTTGCTGAATGTCGTTTTCCGAAAATATTTTAGACAAAAAAATATTCTCCCCCGGTAAGCACCTTATAGCCCTGTACTTTTTCTTTGGCTTCAAAAATAAAATCGTTGACATCCGCGGTGTTAAAGCTAAACAAATCGTAGTGGCAGGGAATGACATATTTGGCGCCGATAGACTTGCCCAATTCAACGGCTTCTTTACTATTTAGATTTCCTGCAACTTTCCGTTCGGGTTTGTTGCCGTTGATGGGCAAGATCGCCACATCGACATCAAAGGGCCTTAATAATTCGACCATCCCATCGAACCACAAGGTATCGCCACTGTGATAAATGGTATATTTGCCAAATTGAATGACAAAGCCCATAAACTTGCAATTTCCATTGTCATCCCTGGCCAGTTCATTGTGTTTTGCGGGAATGCCTATAAAAGTAAAATCGTCAATTGAAACTGAATCACCATCGTTCATGCCTATGGGGAAATCTTTGTCGCACTGTAACCGATTAGATACGAAATTCCGATTTGCCTCGGGAATGATCAACTTGATTTCCGGATTATTTTTGATAACAGGAAGCAGGGTCTCCGCATCCAAATGATCGGTATGGTTGTGGCTTGAAGTGGCTATGGAGATATTTTTCAGCAGTTCTGGCCGCACCACCAGTTCACTCAAGCGAATATGTGGCTTTTCGGTTTCCGCATACTTTTTGGTCAGTGAATCTGAGAGGTAAGGGTCGATGAGCACCCTTTTACCGTTCCATTGCAACAGGTACCCGCTTTGGCCCAACCACCATAGGCGAAAGCCTTCTTTTTCGGAAAGGAACGAATCCATTTCTTCAATGAGTTTCTCGTCTTTTTTTACTGCGGGAATCAAATTGGTCATAGCGATTCACGTACTTTTTTGGCCCCGGCGACCATATTTATTAGTTTTTGCCGTGAGGCCCAACGGGCTGTTTGGCTTAGCCCACAATCAGGGGCTACCGACAACTTTTCCGCAGGCACATATTTTAGGCAACGGTTGATACGTTCCACAACATCGGCAACGGTTTCTATATAGTAATTTTTAACATCGATGATTCCAACGGCCACGTTCATCCTTTCGGCAAAGGGTGCCAAGAGTTCGATTTCGGCAAACTCGCGATTGGCCATTTCAACATGGATCTCATCTACATCCATATCCAAAAAATCGGGTAGCATCGGCTTGATACTTCTGTAACCCACCGGTCTTCCTTTAAAGTTCCCGAAACAAAGGTGCGTACTGAGGTTGCATTTTCCCTTAATAGATTTTACGGTTCGGTTAAAAATATCGACAAAACGTTTGGTATCGGACTTATAGGCGTAACAGCTCATAGAAGGCTCGTCGACCGTAATTTCAGTACAACCGGCGGCTACCAATGCTTCGAGTTCACTACTAATGATCGGCAATAAGGCTTCGGCAATCTCAAAACGGTCTTTATATCTATCGTTGGGCAATAACCTTCCTGATAACGTATAAGGTCCTGGAATACTCGCCTTAAGAGTCGGGCCGACCGGAGCCAATTTCTTTAGACGTTCGAATTCCTTTACCGCACCGAGACCGTTGGGGGCGGACAAATCACCGATAATATTATTTTTCCCGCGTTGATCGTGTGCGGCTGGGCCGAACTTTCTTGTATTCGATGCATTGTTTTCAATACCGTTGATGAATCCGTAAAAAGACAAATTGAAGTCTAAACGTGTCTGTTCGCCATCGGTAATAACATCGAGGCCGGCGGTCGTTTGGTCGTGTATTGCTGCGATAACGGCATCTTCGATGGCTTCTTCAATATCTGCGGCCCCAAACTTATCGAGATGTTGCGATACGAACTCAAGCCATCCCGGAAATGGATAACTTCCTATGACCGTTGTTCTAATCGGAATTTTGCTCATGATATGTTTTGTGTTTGCTATTTTTTGCAGCATGTGAAATCTAAGCTAATGTAACCAAAACAACTTGTATGTACAAGTAATAATTCATACATTCCAATTCGAATTTCGAATACCAATGTCTAACTTAGTGATCTTGAAAGCCAGAAAAATCAAAAACAGAAAATACCACACGATTCAGGACTATATCAGAAGACGTATTCAGACTGGAAAATATCCTGTTGGTAGTTATCTGCCTTCAGAAAATGAAATTTGCGGCCAATTTAGTACGACCAGGACTACTGTGAGAAAGGCTTTGGACGAATTGCTGAAGGAAGGCTTTATTGAAAAGGAACAAGGCAAAGGTAGCAAGGTAATCGAACGAAGAAAGTCTTTAGGCCTTCTGACGGTCAAAGGATTTTCGGGTTCAATTGATTACGAAGTAAAAACGATAGTTACAGAGGGTCCAAAAATAACGCAATGGGATCCGATTATTCCATTTTCATTAACGGAGGAAGAAAAAAGGTCAAATTGTGTCTTTTTTCAAAGAGTTAGGCATATTAATGACCGACCGGTAGTCTTAGAGAATAATTGGTATGCCAACGATGCACTTCAAGTAATCAATTCTGAAGCCTTCATAGAGGGTTCCTTTTTCAAAACACTTAGCCAAGAGCATTTTATTGAAATTATGGGCGCAGAGCAAGAATTGCGATCAATACCTGCAAGTCAGGAGGTGGCGAAGAACCTGGGAATACAAGAGGGAATCCCAATTTTGCATATCTCCGTACGTTTTCGAACTAGCAAGCCAGGCTTAAACCTTTACGGGGATTTGTATTGTAATACCACAGATTACCCTATTTGCAACAGCTATTTCTTATGAGCCTTTAGCAGGTTCAAAAAAAGAATATAAGCGCTTCGGATTCTCAAAAAACAATTTCTGATGGGATGCTTCCAATCCCTTGGACTTCAGAAAATCGGGAATCGTCTCCATCAAATAATTCAATCCCGGGCTGCCGCCATAGCTTTTCCAATAAGCCTTCTTGGCCATGTCCATGCCCAACACTATTTGGTCGGGATACTCAGGCAAGAGTTGCTCCAATAATTGCAGCGTATAATTGGGTCCATCGTTTTTCCAACGGAAGGCACTGTCGTATTCCAACCTTACACCTAGGTCCAAAACGGCGCGGTTGTAGTCAATACTTTTTGCCCGATCAACATGGGATAGTACAACATGTTCAAGTTTCGCGCCCAATTTTTCAAAAAGTCGGGCCTGTTCCAAAGCCTGGCTGCCAAAATTCGTATGTGTCAAAATAGGAGCGCCGGTTTGCAGATGTGTATTGACCACAGCCCTGAAGATCAATTCTTGATGTTTGGTAAATGGTCCGTCTCCCGTAGCCAACTTGATAAGTCCCGCTTTATGCGGGGTTCTTTTCACAAAAGGGCCTGTGTAATCGAACTCGTCTATCCCTTCTTCTATATCGGAAATAAAAAGACAGGTCAATTCCTCTTCGGAAGCACTATAACGCCAATGATTTTCAGGATAATATTTTTCCAAATGAATACCCGTAGGCACCATAATGTTCACGCCGCTTTTTTGGCTGACCGCTACAGATTTCATAACGTTTCTTCCGCAATTGGCGGGCATTGTATCGACCACGGTTCTTCCTCCGGTATCATAGAAACTGGAAAGTTCCCTGGAAATCTTATCGACGTCGTTCAGCAAAAACTCCGGATGTTTGGCCGTGACATAGCTATCCTCTATCACAATGTGCTCATGTGAATAGGTCAGTCCCATTTCCGAAATTGGCCTGTCGCCTAAAACAGTTCTAAAAAAAATTTGGGGCATAGTCTTCAATTGTTTGCCCATCCATCACGTGAAGTATCGGCTTCTTTATCGGGCATTTCCAAAATGGCACCCAATTGGATGAGGGAATCCTGTAATTTTTTGATATCTATATTTTTTGCCCCTTGATCGGAATCCAAAGAAATTAAGGCGGCCAATCCGGCCGTTTGGCCCATACTCATCGTCTGGGCCATGGAACGGCAAGAGGCATGTGCATCATGGGTTGCCGAAAAACATCTCCCCACGACCCAGGTGTTCCAACTGTCCTTTGGCACAATGGTGCCATAAGGAACCCCATAGGTTCCTCCGTTGGGAACATACTGCCAATACGTCTCTGAACCGCCATTATCCGATTTTCTATGGTCTTCTATGGGTGCCCCACAAAGAAATATTTGATCGTCAAAGGTTTTGGCCGACATACAATCTTCTTTGGTCAATCGATATTCACCGTAGACCCGTCGGGTTTCCCTAACCCCGATTTGATGGGAGAGTCCGATGATTTTTGCGTTTTGGTACCCCGGTATTTCCGTTCGAAAGAATTTTTCATATATAAAGGCCTGTCTACGCCCTTCGATTTCGGCTTGGGTAATGCCTTCCAGGTCTAAAGGGTCTAGGTCGACTACTTTTACGGCAACGGTGGAGATGCACTTAGGTTGACACATCCCGTGGGCCGAGCCATCCTTTCTTGGGATGGGGTGGGTGCCTTTTTCGTAGGCTTCCGCCATTTTTTCGTTAAGCATTTTTTTTCCTCCAGCGGCTTCATATTCACCGTGTTCCACGTTCGACATGCGAAAAGTGGTCGTCAAGCTTTGGACGGGTTCGTTTATGCCGGCTCTTTCATAGGGCATACCGGCCCAATGGCAATAATCGGCATCTCCAGAGGCATCAATAATACGTTTTGCCGTGATCGAAAAAAAACCTGATCCCTTATGGAAAAAGATACATTTGGAAGTTTCTCCAACACTTTCAACACCGACCAGGGTCGAATGATAAAAGATTTTGACACCGCTTTGAAGCAATAGGTGGTCCCAGACTTGTTTCAGCTTTTCTGGATTGTAATTGACTCCGGTACCGGCGCCATAAGTGTTGGGCCGAAGAAAAACATCTCCCGATTTATTGAGTTCGTCCACTATGCTATTCGGAACGCCCCCAACTATTTTCTTAGGCGTTTCCGAGGGCGTGAAAAATCCATAGAACGTATCCAACATCTGCGTTGAAGTGCCGCCCGGAAACCCATAGCGCTCAATAATCGTTACTTTGTGTTTGCCTTGGGATGCGGCTATAGCTGCCGTCGACCCCGCACTACCACTGCCTATGATGAGAATATCGGTTTTGTACGATTTTGCTATGGTAGCATTAAAGGTCATTCGTATTCTTTTCGAGGTCCGACATTCTCATACAATTTTGCCATTAAATGGGCATGTTCATCATAGGCCGATTCGAACAAATCGACCGCTCGTTGTTCGCCAATGATTTTACCGCTACTTAAGACTTTAGGAGATTTCCCATTTTCAAGCAGAATTTTGGCAACCTCTGCCTTTAGGCAGTTGATAAGGAGTACGCCGCCTAAGGTTGAGCCCGGCGCTACTGGGGAATCGAGTCCGTCAAGATACAGCATCGCATCACCCAAAGGTGCCCCCGTATCTAAAACATAATCGGCAAAATCTATGAGCTTTTTTCCATCCGCTTTTTTAGAGGTGCTACCTTCTAAATGCAAACTACTCACCAGGGCAACCACTTTGACATTGCGTTTTTGAAATTCCTCGGCCATTTCAATCGGCACTATATTACAGCCGCTGGAGGAGATAATCAACGCCGTGTCTTGTGGACTCGTATCAAAATTTCTAAGGATACGTGCTGCAAGCCCCGACACATTTTCCAAGAACATGGCCTGTCGCTGTCCATTGGCACCTACCACTAAATTATGGAAGGAAAGCGATAATTCTACGATTGGATTGAACCCAGGAAACGAGCCATAACGCGGCCACATTTCCTCGACCATCATTCGGCTATGGCCCGACCCGAAAAGATGTACCATGCGGCCGGCCAAGATAGATCGGGCGAACAGTTGCGCAACTTCCTGTATGTTCGATTCTTGTTTTGCTATCGTAGCAATGATTTCTTTTCCTTTTGACAAATACTGTTGTGTTAAGCTCATTTTATCGTTGATTGTTTTTGGCGAAGAATGCCGCGCCAATGGCTCCGGCGTACCCTCCTAATTTCGCTTTTGTAATTTTTATTTGATAACCTCCGGGACGCCATTCATAATCGAACATAAATTTTTTCAAGGGTTCGAAAAGAGAATTGCCCGCTCCGGACGTAATGCCTCCTCCCAAGATGATGAGTTCTGGGGAGAGAATGTTGTTCAACGAAGCCAAGGCCACAGCTAATTTTTGAACGGATTCCAACCACCATGTTGTGGCTTTGGGGTCCCCGTTTTTATAGGCATCGACCAACTCCTGAACGCTGTTGAACTTTCCTTCGGTCCTTTCGGAAACCGAAAAATTCCCTACGGCATGTTCCAAACTTCCGGGCATTTTGGTCATGGTAGGCACGCCATGAAGATTAACGGTAATATGGCCGACATGGCCTGCCCGTTGCAAATTGCCCTGATATAGTTTTCCGCCGATGATGATCCCTCCCCCCACCCCGGTGCCCAAGGTAAGCATCAATAGATTTTGAATACCCTCGGCATGGTAAAAGGACTCATATTCCGCCAAACAGGCCGAATGTCCGTCATTGAGAACCTTAATGTCTCTTTCGAGTGCTTGGGACCAATTAAAATTTTCGATGCCTTGCAGCCTTTCGGGCATATGTAAGGTCATTTTGTTTTCGGAATCAACGAGGCCGGGAGCGGAAATGCCACATACCAATGCACCGGGATTTGATTTGGCGTACCGTCCTGACTTCTCTTCAATTATAGTAAGGATTTTTTTCTTCCAAAGCTCATTTTCCGAGACAGTGTCTTCGGTCAACACTTCGCTTTGTTCTAGGATCGTTCCTTTATCATCTAGAATGACAGTCTTGATTTTTGTGCCCCCGATGTCTATTCCCAGATAGTGCTTTTTCATGTCCGACCGTTATTGATATTGCCCTTCGCTCAACGCCCATCCACCGTCTACCGCCAAAACCTGGCCCGTAATAAATTTGGAATCCGGGTGTAAAAACATCAGTACCGCACTGTTGATATCTTCGGATGCCCCAGGACGGCCACCATCCAAGGGTTGTTTGGTCTTTAAAAAGGTTAGGATTTCTTTATCTTCGGCGGCCCGTTTGGCCATGGGCGTAACAAATAGACTTGGCGCAATCACATTTACACGGATGTTATGTTCGGCATAATAGGCGGCAATGGATTTTGAAAAACCAATAATTGCCGATTTTGCAGCGGCATAGGCATGGGTCACAAAATATTTGGGGGATGGCGAGTAGCCCAATACCGATCCCATATTTAAAATGACCCCTTCTTTTTTATGTTCCAAAAAATAATTGACCATTGCCTGGTTCGATAGCATCATGGAAGTAAGGTTGAGTTCCATGGTCTTGTTCCAACCTTCCAATGTGATTTTATCCAATGCGCCGTCGCCCCATTTACGCCCACTTCCGCCGGCGACATGAAACAGTCCGGTGATATTGTGAAAAGTATCATGGGCCATTTTTATGGCGATTTTGGCCGTCTCTGGGTCAGTGGCGTCACCACTGATGGAAATACTTTCGTGGCCCAATATTTCCTTGGCCTTTTTACAGCTTTCAGGATTTCTACCCACGACGATCACATTGGCGCCCCTTTTTTTTAATGCGATTGCGGCGGAGAGTCCCATACCTGTCGTACCTCCCATGATGATATATGTAGTATTATTAAAATCCATAGTCTTTAAGTTGCATACGATCTGTCACATAAGCCGTGCGGGCTGCGGGTATCGAATGTTCCGCAAATAGGCATTGCAATTCTTTTATTCGGCCCGGGTTACTTTTTGGGAAACTTCCCCTGTTGTTTTATGCTTTAGTATAAGAGTAATATCGCCGTTGGGCAAAATTTCCTTTTTGATTAAATAATGGTCATCATCATGGGAAGTCCATTGCTTTTGATTGTCTTCGGGTTCATCGCCCCGCCAATCTTCCAAGATAATTGCCTCCCAAGTTTTGGTTTCTGCAGATTTGAAGGCCGCATCGAGGATGGCGTTGACCACATAGCCGTCGTAAAATGTTTCCAATGGGGCACGATTTTCCTCGATGGCCGTGAACATATCGGTAAACATGTGTGGATAACCTAGTTCGTGGGCCTCATCACCAACAGGAAACAACCAGCCCGTGTTCGATTCCGCTTTTTCGGCCACATAGCCATCACCGCCTTTTCCCGTGGTGAACATTTCAAAACCGGTACGCAGAAAACTATTGACCCAAATGGTGCCTTCGGTACCCATAACCTCGTCGCGGAGGTCCATTCCCCCTCTAAATGTCCAACTTACCTCAAACTGGCCAATGGCCCCATTAGCATACTTTACGAGTCCGATGGCGTGGTCCTCGGCATCGATTGGATGTACTTGTGTATCTGCCCAGCACATCACTTCTATTGGCTTTGTATTCTTGCCGATAAAGTTGCGGCTTATTTCTACACAGTGACAGCCAAGGTCGATAATGGCGCCACCACCAGATTTTTCCTTATCCCAAAACCAATCACTATGGGGCCCTGGATGTGTCTCGCGCGACTTTGCCCATAGTACACGACCGATATCGCCCCGTTTTACACTCTCCATTGATTTTAGGAATTTGGGCGTATAACAAAGGTCTTCCAGATAACCTCCAAAGATCCCGGCTTGTTCTACCGCGTCGAGCATGCGTTTCGCCTCCTTCGCGTTCCGCCCCAGAGGTTTTGTGCAGATGACGTGTTTTTTGGCTTTTGCACAGGCAAAAACCGCAGGCTCATGTAGATGATTCGGGAGGGAAATCAAGACCACATCGACCTCTGGGTGGGCGATAGCGTCTTCCATAGACGTGCAATAATGCGGCAATCCATAATCTTTGGCGAAACGTTTGGCATTTTCTTCATTTCTTGAATAGACCATGACGACCTGGTCTTTGCGTCTTTGGGCGTGCAGTGTTTCGGCATAGAAGCGGGCGATAAAGCCCGAGCCCAGCATGGCGATTTTCATATGATATTATTTAGTCGAATTATATTTCAATGTACTACCATCCAAAGGTATTCTTAACGAACTGCCGGCTCATTTTCCAATCTTCCCTTAATTCGTTCTTTGGCGTGAAATCGTTGGGAAAGGCTAATTCTATTGCCGCTTGGCCTTTGAAATTTTGAGCCTTCAAAGCGGCGGCGATGGGTTCGAAATCGGTATCGCCCTCCCCAACATATTCAGACCAGGTTCCGTCTTTGTATTGATCCCGGATATGGAGATATACGATTTGTTTCCCGTAAATATTGATGAATTCTACGGGATCAATACCAGCACGAATCAACCAATTCAGATCAGGGCCTAATTTGAAATCGGGAATGCGGGCAAGGGTTCCTTTCAAATCGTGCATATCGTTTTCCACTTCATACGTATGGTTGTGAAGGTTGGCTTCAATGTCATTGTCCTCACAAATACTTCTTATTTTTTTAAGTAGTTCGGCTTGGGCGTCAAGTTCCTTTTCCGTTTTGAGTCCGTCTTTACTTCCTACCGAAATTCCGAAGGTCTTTCCGCCTACCCGGCTTAATCTTGGAATTACGATACCAATATCCTCTAAAATGGATTGGTGTTGGTCTACATCCCACATCCTAAAACCCACGCCATAAGAAGACCCGGAAACCGGCAGGCGATACTTTTTGATGAGTTGGTTAAGCCGTTCCACTGAATCGTCATGGCGTAACTGACCTTCCATAATTTCCAAGCCCTCGATGCCAGCATAACTGAGGTCTGAAAAGACGGTGTCTAAAACTGGGGTCGCGTCCCAATTCGGTGGGAACTTGCTGGCATAGACCCACAGATGTGCATTAACCGGAATATTCTTTGACATGTGTTCCGTGACGCTTGAAGACATCAATTGGTCTGGGGCCATTAGGGTTCCAAATGCTACTAGGCCAGCGTTTTTGATAAAATTCCTTCTACCTAAATTAGTTTTGATTTTCATTGGAATGCGGGTTTCTCTTCAACAGTGCTCAACACCATCATTTCGATATTAAGAATGTAAGCACATAAGTAAAAATAGAGATTTTAACTTGTATGTACAAGTTGTAGGTTTCAATTTTTGTTGTGATTAGCGAATAAGACACTTTCTGGGCTTGGTCGAAAGGGAGGAAGTAATCAGTACTATCGCAAATGTCTTTCCCACAAATATATCTGACTTTCTAGTTGGCATTCCAATTAAGGAAACGGGGGATTGTTACAATGTGGCCAATTTCAAGCGGAAATATTTATAGGAAGGTGGTTATCCCATTTTTCTCTAAACATAGGAAGTAAGAATATTTATTATTTTACTGCAACTTGAACGAATATTGGAGTTCACTACCAATAGCTTCCCAAAAATGTTTCGTTTTATCGTATAATCCAAATTTTGAGATTTTATCATTCTTAAGTAGTTCTTCCTCGTCTATCCCTTTGATGGGTATGCGTTATTAAAAAAACAAATCCGCTGTTTTTAAATCGAACCCTAGGTTAATTTGTACCATAAGTGGCCATATATTTCCGTTGACCTCCGTGTCAAAATAATACTGGAGAGCTAGGAAGAAAAGCAGATGGAAATTTTTCTTAAACTTTCGTTAAATGCCCCAAGTTGGTCCAATTTCTAAAATCAAAATCGGATGTCCGTTCAATATTTTCTGCTATCGAGTTTCCCCAGGTTATAAATCTTAAGGAAATGAAATTTCCGGAATTGTTGTCGGTTCTCCTATTTTTTGGTCGTTCGTTTAGTTAGGTTAAAAAACCATAAATGAGATTTCTAGTCAAAATTTTAATTGATTTATTCATGATCTGAATAGATTTAGTTTTATGTTTTTAATAAATATTATAGCCATTGTTGAACCAAACCTAAAGGTAGCTTCAACGGGGTATTGCCCACTGTTCACTACCTTTAGGATAAGGCTGGTGTACAACATAGGAATATTGTCATTGATTAGATACCCTTATTGTAGACTACCAAGTTAATTTTTAAAAAAAAATTAGCACTGTCCCGTAAAAGGGCCGTTTTAAGGGACAATTTGAATGTCGTTTTGCATTTCATATTCAAACGTCCCAATCGGGGTCGCTTTTAGTAGTTTCGATAATTCACCTTTTATGGGAAACTTTTATCTGTATTATTTATTGAAGTAAAAATTTTAAAAAAATATTGTTCATATTGAATTGAAATCAAACAATTAGCTACAACCACTATAAAGTTAAATTCATGTTAAATAGTGAGCCTTGCGGTGCCCCTAAAAAACGACCCTTTGGTAGGCCTGTGATACAGGGCGTTTCAGAGAAAAGTTCGAGTCCCGTCCGGACCGCAAAGAGCTTCAACTTATGTTGGAGCTTTTTTCGTTTTTATAATATTGATTCGGGGAAGGACAAGGGACGGGAAGTCTATCCTGAGGCAAAGCCGAAGGAAGTCCCGTCCGGACCGCCAACAAAAAAAGGCCTTCGAGAAATCGAAGGCCTTTTTATTTTTCTATTTGCACGTAGATTGTACGCAATTCTCGCCTTTTAATTTCTGAAAATATTTTCTAAAACCTCAATATTATATATCTCTATTGCTCACAGGCTTTAACGTTTCCTGAGGTTATCTTTCTGAAAATTGAAGATTTTAAACCTGGTAAAACAGATCAAGTAAAGAATCAATTGTATTATATTGACCTTCAGGGAAATTAGAGGTCAAGAATTAAAATAGACTCACTTGTATCTGAGAGCCATCGATCCAAATCCTTCATCGAAAGGATTTTGGACCACTGCAAAAAAGTTGATCGACCCAAAAAAGAGGGCAGACCTAAGCTCGTCGGAAAAATGAACCTATGGTTATGAGATAAAATGTGGATTATCGCAAGTCCTGTAAAACCAAGGTTTTTCGGGAGTTTTTAATTCCAACTGACATATTAGGATCAAATACCTAAAGTCAACAAGTAAATCGAGCGGTTTCCATTTCGCACACCATTCAGGTCAACTATGAACGTGTTTTTAGTCCAAAATACACTCCTATTTAAGTGAGGTTCTGCATAATATTAAAAAATGTCTTCCGTGCACAATTAGTAAAAATTTAAACCTATCTTGTATGGAAACCTTAAATACATAAAGTTATGAGAGACATTATATGGATTATTGTAGTTATCCTTGTTATAGGGTGGTTGGTAGGTTTCATGGCCTTTCCCGATTTAGGCGGGATAATCCACGTCATTTTGGTAATTGCGGTCATTTTGATTGTGTATAAACTGGTCACTGGCCGGAAGTTATAACGATTTAAATGATCTAAAATCTAAAATTTCCCCTTTTCACAAGGGGAATTTTATTTAAAAACCTTGATAATAGTTCAAATAAAGGATAGTATCATAAACCGAAGGTTCGTTGGGCCATCGGCTCTCTTCTTCATTCTATTCCTAAAAACGGCCGTTTTAGGGGCAAAATAAAAAATGAAGGACCAGTTTATAAAAGAGATTATTGCGCATGGGCCTTTCCTTTTAAAGGGAGTGCCATATAATATTCAACAATTTTCGTGAAATACCGCTCCTTTTAGTCTATTCCACAAAGAAATAGCCGAAACCGAATTTGAGGTATATCGCATATTTTACTTCCAGATTCCAACCTTCAGGTGTTTGAATATTAAAAAACGCAATTTAAAAACTTGTGGAATTATGTAATGTTATTGGGTAATTATATAATATTTTTCCAGTGATTACTTCTCACCTTTGCATGCTATTGAGTTATTCAGTAGTATTTTAACCAAAACATATGGATAAGTGGAAAGAGGATAATTTACTTTACAGAATTCTTGGAAAATTGAGAAGTTTCCTTAGACCGATATTTTATAATGGAAGTTCCATTACTTCCAAGGAGAGGGAATCGGCCAAAGCCTTACAAGCAGTTTTGCTCGAACTCAAAAATATTAAACTAATAAGTACGAAGCCTTGCCCTTTTTAGGGAAGGCTGCAGTAACCCCGATTCGTGAGAAGATACCTCTTTTAAGAGGTATCTTTTTTATTATAAAGTTCAATAGTTGTCGAATCAAACATAGGGCGACTTATTGGATGTTGTGGTTTGGAATTTTTAGTATGGAATGGGCTCCATAGCAAATAAAATTTTATAAATTTCGTTTTACAGAACAGTTTATCAATTCACTTCTTTTCTGTAATTATAATTAACTTTGGATGAAATGAATTGAAAATGTATTACTATTCAAAGTACCCCTATTCGGATTGATTGGCCTTATTTTCTACCCATTGTTGATTAACATATTTCCGATCGTTGTGCGTATTTATAAAAGGGAATACGTCAAACAGGACTTGAATAGCCTATAAACAAAATATTTTCAAAAATCAAAAAGACCGATTATCCGTCAGCGACTAATCCAGTTTTGGTCTGGGTCGGCGTGTGCGTTTTTACAGATTTTGGGTCATTCGTTTACCAAAGCATACGAGGGATAAAATTAATTATCGAAAATATCAGGAAGTTGCGTATCAATTTCCAGAAATTACGTTAGAAGAATTTAAAAAAGTTTCCAGATGGATAGAAACGGACGGTCGCATTTATAGTGGTGCGAATTCCCTATATTGAAGCCTTCAGCATGCTTTCACTACAACATGGCCGTGGCATCGATAGTATGATACATATTCATGGTTTACCGAATTTAGTAATCATGGATACAATTATATCGTCAAAAATCGTCCTGGAATGTTCCGGTTGACTACAGTGCTTTACGGAGACAATCCTGAAAAAATGTGCGCGTATTGGTTGAGTTATGTATTTGCGGTTGTTGCTTATCACAATTTTCGTGGCCCGAACCTATTAGGTAACCAAAATGATTTAGGCTCACTTTTTTACCGATAATTTCCGCATTGCATTAATTTAAAACCCTATCGATCGGGTCAATACTATGCGATGTTCTAGACGAATTTCGGACGATGTCAAGTCAAATCCTAGCCTTTGAGGATGACTGAAGAATTGGCAAATAAGTAAAAACCCGATATACATGGGACGCACTTCCCATTCAGGCCTTGCCGCGGCCTTCGTAAAAAATCGAAAATTCAATTTAATGCCCATAGGCTTACAATTGTCCTATGTCGGTTATAAACTGTTACAGTGCGAAGCACAGAGTGCCAAAGGCAATGGGAGGAATAAATTAAAGAAAGCAAATTAATTAATGGTTCAGGGTAGCATAGATCAGTAAAAACACCACGGCCAGTCTAATGACCCCGACCGCAAGTTCAGTCGCGCAAGGTACACAACTTGATTTTAAGCCGTTTATCCTCGTCTTCAGGTTTGCGGCCAACTTTAGTTTTTTTACCCCTGTGGGATACCAAACGAACACTTTGATAAACGGTATCGGCACCTAAAGGATCAAACATTTTTTATTGATAGGCGTCATACTTTCATTGTTGCTTTTGGGT
>JBBKWR010000187.1:0-6146 GCA_037969055.1 Flavobacteriaceae bacterium
AAGCATTTATAAAGGAAACCCATTTTGTTTTTACACACCCACCCTTACGAACCCTTTCTTTTTAAAGGGGCCACCAAATTGATAGTCGGTACACTTCCCCCTCCGCGATTTACCCTTGGGGAACTTAAACCAGGCGATGTCAACTTCTGTTATGGGAGCAGGGATGGGCAATTATGGCCAATCTTGGACAAGCTTTTTGACTTGCAACTTACATTTGAAAATACCGAAGTGGCGGTACAACAACGAATTGACTTTTTAAAGAAAAGAAAAATAGGTATTTGCGATATTGTGGAATGTGCAGATCGCTCCAAAATTGATGCCTCGGATCTTGGCATGCAAAACATAAAACTTAGAAACTTGTTATCATTTATTAGGCAATTTCCCAAGGTAAATACCTTGTTGTTTACAGGCGGCAACAGCAAAAACGGACCGGAGTATTTTTTCAGGAAGCAGCTCAAGGAGTACCAAATTAAGTTGCAGGTTGTTTCGAACACGGTGCCACGTATCCATGAATTTGTTTTGAAGGAAACTTTGGGTGGGCAGGCCGTTATTGACCACAGTCATATCGAAGATAAAATGCAGATCGCGAAGAAGCCAAGGGTTATTAGAACGGTTTCCCTCACGGCCCCATCCGGGGCGGCCAATCGGGCAGTAGGCAGCCTAAAAGAATACCAATTGCTAAAGGACAAGAATCCTGATTTTAATACCATCGATTTCCGTTTGTTGCAGTATGGGCCTTTTTTCTAAATCAATGGATTGTTTTAACCAAAACCATCTTAAAATAGTTTGTTGATTTTGTACTTTGGGTAAGGTATTTTGTTATTTGGATTAAATCATGTCATCGATAATTTATTTATAGCGATATTTAGGGTCTAATTTTCAGGAGGTTATTTGTGATTGGAACCATAGCCCTGGGGTAACGAAAAAGTTGTATGCATCAGACAGAAAGATTAGAAGAGTTTAAAAAATCGGTCAATAACAAGTTTTATGTTTACAACAGCTTGTTCCTGAATTTGCCATACCGAAATATTGAGAATGTAGGCATGTTGATTCCCCTGCTGCTCGATCAGTGCCACAAGGGACTTCAGTCAGGGCGAAACCCACAAGAAATATTGGAGGCTTTTTTTCAGAATTATGCGAATATTGATTCTGAGGAAGACCGAATCGATTTTATGTTTCGCATCATACAATATGTCGAAAGGCAGGTCGTACTCTATGATAGCGTTGAGGACGCCGCCTTCCCGAAATTGAACGAACACAGCAGTGTCCTGTCGATCAGGGATTATTTTCAATTGGTCGATAAAAACAAAAGTTGGGATAAGGTCGCCGAAAAGTTGTCGACTTTTAGTGCACGTATTGTATTGACAGCGCATCCAACGCAGTTCTATACACCAGCGGTCCTCGATATTATAGCGGAATTACGGTCGCTCATCCTGAACGACAGAATCGATGACATCGATGTTACCCTACAGCAATTGGGACTTACCTCATTGATCAATGCTAAAAAACCAACGCCTTTGGACGAGGCCAAGAACATCATCTATATCCTTAGAAATGTGTACTACGAGGCTGTGGGGGATCTATATGCCTATATCAAGGAAAACATACGGAACAACCACTTCGAAAACCACAACATCATGAAACTTGGGTTTTGGCCAGGGGGCGATCGAGACGGTAATCCTTTCGTCACGGCACCAATAACCAAGGATGTTGCAGATGAATTGAGGATAAATTTGATGAAATGCTATTATAACGACCTGAAGCGCTTACAGCAAAAATTGTCTTTCAAGGCTTTACAGGATCCTCTTAACCAACTTAGGAACAATCTTTACATAGCGATGTTCGACAGTAACAAAAGTATAGGGTATTCCGATATACTTGACCCACTGGAAATAATCCGGAAACTGTTGATCGAAAAATACCATAGTCTGTACCTAAAAGACCTTGATCATTTTATCGACAAGGTAAAAATATTCAAGACGCACTTTGCGACGCTCGATATCCGCCAGGATCATAGCATGCATAAAATGGTGGTGGAAACGATTTTAAAGTCCAAAGGATTGGTCAAGGAGGAAATCGATGAACTTACCAAGGCAAAATTGACCGATTTACTGCTACACAAAAATTTTGAGTTAGACGCAAATGATTTTGAAAATGATATCGTAAAGGATACCCTCCAGAACATTGGTCAATTAAAGGGCATTCAGGAGAAAAATGGGGAAGAAGGATGTAACCGTTATATCATCAGCAATTCGGAGGATATCTATTCGGTGCTTTTTGTGTATGCACTTTTCCGTTGGTGTGGATGGAAAGCCAAAGATATATCTTTTGATATCGTTCCCCTTTTCGAGACCATGAGAGGTATGGACACTTCCGAGGCAACCATGCAGGCCTTGTTCGATATTCCGGAGTACCGTGCGCACCTCGAGCGTCGTGAAGACAAGCAGACCATCATGCTGGGATTTTCCGATGGCACCAAAGATGGGGGTTATGTAAAAGCAAACTGGTCAATATTTAAGACCAAAGAGAACTTGTCTAAAGTATGCCGAAAGAGCAGTGTCAAGGCCATTTTCTTTGATGGACGGGGAGGCCCTCCAGCTAGGGGCGGCGGGAAGACGCATCGGTTTTATGCGGCCCAGACCAAGGCGATTGCCAATCATGAAATACAGCTTACCATCCAGGGGCAGACCATAACGAGCACTTATGGCACTAAGGAGCAATTTATGCATAATAGCGAACAATTGCTCACGGCCGGTCTTTCCAACAATCTTTTTGGTAAAGAAAATGTAATTCCAAGCAGTTCGAGGCGGCTTATGGAACAACTCTCGGATTTGAGTTTCGAAAAATATGATGCCTTGAAACATCATGAAAAATTTATGCCCTATTTAGAGAATATGAGTACCCTTAAATATTATAACAGGGCAAATATTGGGAGTAGGCCTGGGAAACGTGGGGATAAGAAAAAACTGGAACTGAGCGATCTTCGGGCCATTTCTTTTGTGGGTTCATGGAGCCAATTAAAGCAGAATGTACCCGGTTATTTTGGCATCGGGACCGCCATCAAAAAATTGAAGGATAAAGGCAAACTCAAGGATTTGAAGAAGTTGTTCGTGGAAATTCCCCTTTTCAGGACCTTGATGCTCAACAGTATGATGTCGCTCTCCAAATGCTATTTCGAGCTCACCAGCTATATGAAGGAAGATGAGGAATATGGTGAATTTTGGGAAATTCTATATGAGGAGTACTTGTTGTCGAAAGAAATGGTTTTGTTGATTTCAGGTTTCGATATCCTTATGGAAAACGAGGTGATTTCCCGGGAATCGATAAAAATTAGGGAAAACATTGTACTACCGTTATTGGTGATCCAACAATATGCCCTTCAAAAAATAGGACAGAAATCTAAGCACACCGCTGAATATGAAAAAATAGTGACACGATCGCTGTATGGAAATATTAATGCGAGTAGGAACTCGGCTTAATTGGGTACCTTTTTTATATGGGACTTTCTCAAGGCAGCCACTTGGTACAATTTTTGTTGCAGATATATCATTCAGGCCATTTGCCAACGTCCTTGAAAATATAGCTAGATTTTGAAAAAACGATACCATTTTGCCATTTTAATGCTATTCGTTATCCCTATGATAATCTATGGGCAGGAAACAAGATCGGAAACAGTACAGATTTCTGGTACGGTAACTGATTCCGCAAACTGGCCGATCAAGGGGGCTTATATCTATGTCGATTCTGCCATCACAACAGTCAGAACAGACAAGAAGGGAGACTATTCCATTCGGAAAGCAATGGGTTTCAAAAACATTTCAGTTTTTGTTTCAAAGGTTGGGATGATGACAAAATCTTTTACAGGTGACCCTGAGATCAATTTCGTTATTCCTCACAACCTTCCAAAATTAACCAAGAAGGACCTAGTTGCCATGGGCTACAAGACCGACAGCCAAACAGCCGAACGTTATTGGGAGTACAGTACGATCTATGATCTTATTAGGGCCGAATTTTCTGGAGTGACCGTGAGTGGTAGCCAGATCAAGGTCAGAGGCTCGGCAGTATTGAACGGCGGTTCTGCCACCCCATTATTTTTGGTCGATGGGAACTATGTGGAAAGTATAGCCTTTGTAAATCCGATCGAAATAAAATCCATTGAACTCTTGAAGGGTGAAGAAGCTGCCATTTATGGATCAAGGGGGGGTCACGGCGTCATTATCATTACCCTGATCAAGTAATCCAAGCGCTAATTTCTTGCTTTCTTGGCATACGTAATTTCCATAAGCAATCCCGCGGATAGCTTCTTTAGTCTTCATAAACCTTAAACTCGGCCCCCATATCATAATTGCGTTGCCCGCTCTGTATCAACTTTGAGTTTTTGTTATAAGTTTTGTCGAAGACCTGCCACTTTTTGTTGTTCAAGAAAATGCGCCTCACATAGGTATTCTGGTGGGGCAAGCCTCTCGTAAATGGCAATAGTGGCCTAAAGGAGGTAGAAATTTTCTGAATACCCCTCGGGGTTTTGACTTCCCTGTATTTTTTGGTCTGTGCCAATCGTCCTTGATCGTTGGCGTATCCCAAAACTAGCAGCGAGGCATAGATGCCGGTGTCTGGAATAAAAATCGATTTGGATAACAAATCAACCTCAAAAATCTTGTCCGCTTTTTCATCTATGGCAAAAACAACGTTTTCATAACCCATTTGCGCTCCTGGTAACCCGCCATTATTTTCATAAAATTGGATTCTGAAGATGGTTGCAAATTTTCCTTTTCCCTTGGATTTATATTCCGTTTCTGCATTGATAGGGAGCATCAATTTGGTAATTTGGGTAGGTTTTCCCCCATCGCGTTCGAAAAATACGGCCACCTCACTTTCCACGGTCGGCAACCAGCAAGAAAATATGTCGTCATGAGTGGTTGCTTTCTGTTTTTTATTATTGAATTTACCCAATTTGGGCGCAGAAAGGATTACCTCGCCCAATTGGGATACTACGGGCTTTAAATATATATTTTGGAGGGCTTCATGAAAGGCAATGGCTTTTTCGGCATAGCCCATAGCGGATATAAATAATGTATCTACATCGCTATATTTTTTTTTGGAGAATGAAAAAAGCCCTGCTTCATCTGCAAAGGTACCCAAACCATCGCCAAAAGAAATCGTGGCATAGGATATGGGTTCTTGGTTAATACTGTCCAGCACCTGCATTTCTTGGGCATGTACGCCCAAGAAAGGGAGCGTTGAAAGGACTAATAATTGAACTTTTTGTTGCATTTGGAATGATTCCTTGAGTTTGAAAACTAGGTTCCCAATCCTAAAATGATCTATTCTTTAAACGGAAAGAAACGAGGTATCGTACTAATCGGCCATTTTAGTGCTTAGGATTCCAAAAAACACCTTGATGCCGTAAGGAATTTGCCCAATTCTAAGGTTTTCATTCGGACTATGCTGGTTGTTGTCCGGATTCACCAACGGAACAATAAAGGCTGGAATCTTCAATTCATTGATAAAAGGGGCTATCGGTACCGTACCGCCCATAATGCGGATCTGGACCACTTCTTCCCCAAAGGTAGATTTTAGGGTATTTACCAAGAATTCACCGTATTTATTGTTCAAATCGGTGCGGAAGGCGTCTGTGACCGTCCCTTCCGCAACAGTGATGATCTTCTGATGGGCCATACGTTGGGCGGTTGTAGGAATCGAATCTACTATGAAAAATCCACGATCTTGGATATATTTTTTAAGGAGTCCTTTTAATCGGGTGCCATCCGATTCGGGTACCAAACGCAGGTCCAGCTCTGCCGTAGCAGTGGCTGGAACTATGGTGCGTGCTTTTTCGCCGATCCAACCCGAACCCAAGCCTCTGATATTTAAAGAGGGGTATTGCAGGGATTCCTGATAAAATGCCCCGACTTTTTCTGGGGTCTTGATGGCTAGGTTGGCATTGATCATGGCCGCATCGTCCGGGACGCTTTTTAGGATGGCCATTGTAGCGTCATCAATGGTAATGCCATCATAGTAGCCTGGAATCAATACCCGACCCTCCGAATCTTTCATACCTGCCAAAAGCTGCGCCAATTGAAAGCCAGGGTTTGGGGCATAATTACCATAGTGCCCGCTGTGTTGGGGCATTAATGGGCCATAAGTGG
>JBBKWR010000188.1:0-38105 GCA_037969055.1 Flavobacteriaceae bacterium
AAATTATCTGCGGCCAATCTGGATCAATGGATGAAGAAAATGTCGGCGAAGCCTCATTGGGTAGGGACAGAATTTGGAAGGGAGAATGCGGAATGGATCCAAAAGCAGTTCAAATCCTGGGGTTATGATACCCGCATCGAAACCTATGATATTTTGTTCCCGTATCCGAAAATTCGTGTTCTGGAGTTAACAGCTCCGACCACTTACCAAGCGAAATTGACCGCTGTGCCCGTAGCGGGCGATGAATTTACGGCCCAAGGGGATGCCCTATTGCCAAGTTATAACGCCTTTTCCACCGATGGGGATGTATCGGCAGAATTGGTTTTTGTGAACTATGGAATTCCCAAAGATTATGAAGAACTCGAAAAATTGGGCATAGATGTTAAGGGAAAGATCGTGATCGCCAAATACCAAGGATCTTGGCGTGGCATCAAACCTAAATTGGCTGCCGAAAAAGGGGCGATAGGCTGTATCATATATTCCGACCCTCAGGATGATGGTTATGTTCAAGGCGATGTATATCCCAAAGGCGCCTTTAAGAATAAAACAGGGGTGCAAAGGGGTTCGGTAATGGATATGCCCACCTATCCGGGAGATGTGCTCACACCAGGTTATGGGGCCACCAAAGATGCCAAGCGTTTGGATCGTAAAGATGCCCCTACCATTACAAAAATTCCGGTACTACCGATTTCCTATGAAGATGCATTGCCCCTATTAGAAGCCTTGGAGGGCACGATGGCTCCAGAGTCGTGGCGAGGTGGGTTGCCCATTACCTATCATATCGGTCCGGGTCCGGCCATGGTGCATTTGCAACTTGAGTTCGACTGGCAATTGGTGCCCGCCCATAATGTAATCGCCACCATGAAGGGCACTGAATTTCCTGATGAATGGGTGATGCGTGGTAATCACCATGACGCATGGGTACATGGTGCCAATGATCCCATCAGCGGTATGGTAGCCTTGATGGAAGAGGCCCGCGCTGTAGGGGAACTGGCAAAAAAAGGACAAAAACCAAGACGTACCCTGGTATATTGTGCTTGGGATGCCGAAGAGCCCGGATTAATAGGGTCTACCGAATGGGTAGAGGACCACCAAGCGGAACTTCAACAAAAAGTTGTCGCCTATATCAACACAGACGCCAATGGCCGTGGTTTTCTCGGCGCTGGCGGATCGCACTCCCTCCAAAAAATGGTCGGGGAAGTAGCCGGTTCTGTAACCGATCCGCAAAGGGGCGTTTCGATCAAAGACCGTCTAGCGGCCGCAAAACTTGTCAACGGTGCGAAGGATGAATTCAGCCTTTATGCGCTGGGATCAGGTTCCGACTATACTCCCTTCATTCAACATGCTGGCATTGCCGCGTTAAACATTGGCTTTGGGGGAGAAAATGAAGGTGGGGAATACCATACAATTTACGATACCTACCCGCATTACAAAAGGTTTAAAGATCCCGGATTTTCCTATGGGGTGGCATTGGCCAATACCGCAGGTAGGATTACCCTTCGCCTGGCCAACGCAGATGTGCTTCCCTTTGAATTTGAACAATGGCACAGTACGGTTGCGGCCTATTTGGACGAGATCATGACTTTATGCACCACCATGCGGGAGGAGGTTGGGAAACACAATAAGTTGGTCGATAAAAATGCCTATGAATTGGCTGCAGATCCAACAAAACCATTTGTAAAGCCGAAGAAAAAAGAAATGATTCCCTATTTGGATTTTGCCCCTTTACAAAATGAAATGGCCGACCTAAAGACAACTATAGATACTTTCAGTGCTGCGGATCTCTCCAAATTACCGGCCGATAAAAAGCAAAAACTCAACCAACAATTAATGCACGCCGAACAGGCATTGACCTCAGCCACCGGATTACCGAGACGGGCATGGTATACCCATCAGATATATGCCCCTGGATTCTACACGGGGTACGGGGTCAAGACTTTGCCCGGGGTCCGGGAAGCCATCGAGCAAAAAGAATGGAAAGAGGCACAGGAACAAATCGGAGTGCTGTCCGGCACCCTTAAAAAGTTCAATGCCCATATTCAAACAATGATCAAACTACTTTAAAAACGAAGATTATGCACAGCAACTATACCAAGATTTATACCGGCACAAGCCTCTTGGCCAAACGAATTGTTGACGCCCTACATCAGATCAATATTGAGGCTGTAACCAAAGATGAGGGCGAATCTGCGCGGTTGGCGGGTTTTGCCAGTTCCATGTTGGGTACCGTTGAGCTTTATGTTCATAATGATGAACTGAAAGAGGCCCAAAAACTGGTCATGTCAATGACTTCGGATTCCTAGAAATCAGTATCTATGAACTTAATTGGAACATGAATTTGAGTGGAGAAAACAATATTTATTCACCATTTTATCAATTGGCAATCAATGGGAAAAATTGATTGGTCTTTCAAAAGCATACTTCATAAGAAATCACTACTTTTAAGGTTATATTGGCGTTGAACAGTGTCATTATATTCATCTCCCCCCGGCTCAATAGCCTATCCCCTGTAAGCGCATAATTTTTTGAATATGGTGTTTCCAAAAAAGTATCTTGTGGGTATTTTTATCTGCATTTCAATGATTGGAACAAATTGCAAAGACACAAAATATGGTGCATCCGCAGAGCTAGCATCGATAGGGCTCCTTAGGGGAGAATTATTATTGTGTGGAAGTGGAGAATTCGGGGAGGTACAATTTTCGCAGGCCTGCAGTGTTGAAACCCGGGAAACTTTCAATCTTGCCATTTCCCTCTTGCATTCCTTTGAATATATAGAGGCGGAAAAAGCCTTCGCAAAAGTGATCGACCTAGACCCTAGCTGTGCCATGGCCTATTGGGGTGTGGCCATGAGTAATTTTCATTCTTTATGGGCCCCTCCTTCCCGAGAAGAATTAAAAAAAGGGAGCAAGGTTTTGGAAATGGCAAAAGATCTTGCAAAAAGTCCCAGGGAAGCGGCTTATTTGAACGCTATCACCCTATTTTATAAAGATTGGGAAACGGTGGATCACAAGACCAGGACCTTTAACTTTTCCAACGAAATGGAAAAGGTTTATGAAACTTACAAAGATGATAAGGAAGCCGCCATATTTTATGCCTTGGCATTAAGGTCGACCGCCGATCCCTCCGATAAAACCTATCAAAAGCAGCTGAAATCTGGTAAAATACTCGAGTCTTTATACCCTGATCAACCAAATCATCCAGGAATCGCCCATTATATTATACATAATTACGATTATCCGGAACTGGCCATTATGGCCTTACCAACAGCGAGAAGGTATGCCCAAATTGCCCCCGCTTCTTCCCATGCCCAACATATGCCCTCCCATATCTTTACCCGTTTGGGCTTGTGGCAAGAGTCCATTAATTCAAATCTGAATGCCCAGGCTTCCGCTATTTGTTATGCCCAAAGTCTGGATTCTACGGCCCATTGGGATGAAGAAATACACGCTATGGATTACCTCGTATATGCTTATTTGCAGAGTGGTGATAATAAAAAAGCCATAGAACAATATGACTATCTCAAAACCTTTAAAAAAGTATTTCCCGCAAACTTCAAGATAGCTTATACCGCGGCGGCAATTCCAGCAAGGCTGGCCTTGGAAAACAAGAATTGGACATCGGCCGCTACGCTGGAATTACCACTGCACAACCTAATACCATGGGAGCAATTTCCCTGGCAAAAATCGATATTATATTTTACAAGGGCGATCGGGTCAGCTCGTTCTGGCGATGTCCCTGCCGCGGAAGCGGAGTTGAAACATATGGAATCATTACACACGTCATTGGTGAATTTGGGAAATGGTTATGAGGCTACCCAAGTACAGATTCAAATTACTGCCGGACAAGCTTGGGTTTGGTTGGCGAAAGGTAACTCGCAGGAAGCGCTTTCCATGATGAAAACTGCGATGACCATGGAAAACAATACGGCCAAGCACCCCGTGACCCCAGGTGAAGTACTTCCTGCAGGTGAACTGTTCGCCGATATGCTATTAAAACTAGGCAAGGCGTCAGAAGCTTTAGCGGCCTATGAGGCAGACTTGAAACTCCACCCCAATAGGTTTAATGGGCTTTATGGGGCAGCAAAGGCCGCTGAAGAAGTTGGAGATTATGAAAAAGCGGCCATTTATTTTAAAGGATTGCGTTCACAAGTAATCAATTCAGATAGTGATCGTCCAGAACTGGCGGAAGCCAATGCATTTTTAAAACTACATCATGTTAATCTTTGATGTTGCCACAACAATCCAATTCCAGAAATCTAAAAATACTTGATCTTATGAAAGCAAAAATAATCCTGCCCATAGTCGCGATAATACTATTGGCCACTATAAAGTTTCTAGATCTGCGCACTGCAAAGGAACCTTCTAAAGGATATGAAACCGCCTCTTTCAATTTTATCAAATGTACCGCGACCAAATTTTTGTTATCTGGGGTGGATACTACCCAACAGATCGCGCCATTATTTGAAAATTTGGGGAACCTAAATTATACCATAAGTACAAAAAACCAAATGGCGCAAACTTATTTTAACCAGGGTTTAAAATTAAGCTATGCCTTTAATCATGCGGAAGCCCACCGTTCGTTTATGGAAGCTTCCCGACTAGATCCCACCGCAGCAATGACCTATTGGGGCCAGGCCTATGTGTTGGGACCAAATATCAATGATCCATTACCCGATGAGGAACGCAAGAAGAAAAGTAATGAAGCAATGGTCAAAGCCAAAAAATGGGCTGCTAAGGCCACTCCAAAAGAACAGGCATTGATTGAAGCCCTATCTGCTAGGTATAGTGAAGATTTAACAACAGACATCGGCGAATTGAATAGCGCTTATATGAAGGCAATGTCGTCTGTGAGGCTTAAATATCCTGAGGACGCCAATATTCAAATTCTGTACGCAGAATCGGTAATGAATACCGTACCATGGAATTATTGGGATGCTCAAGGGAATCCCTCCCCAAATATTGCGGAGGCCAAGTTGGCGTTGGAAAAGGCTATGGCACTCAATCCTGACAATCCTGGCGCACACCACTACTATATCCACATGGTAGAGTTGCCAAATCCGGATTTGGCCATACCCAGTGCCGAAAAGTTGGGAAGTTTGATGCCCGCGGCAGGTCATATCGTACACATGCCCTCACATATCTATATTCGCGTAGGACGTTACTTGGATGCCGTAAAAGTGAACCAGGCCGCAATTCTAGCCGATGAGGACTATATTTCGCAATGTTATTCGCAAGGCATGTATCCTTTAGGCTATTATCCCCATAATATCCATTTCCTATGGTCTGCTGCCAGTGTTTTGGGAGATAGTAAAATGGCCATTGACGCTGCCAAAAAAACCGCTGAAAAAGTGCCCGTTGGTGAATTGGTGGAAATGCCATTTTTGCAAAATTTTGCTTCTGTGCCATTATTGTCCTATGTAAGATTTGGCATATGGAATGAAATCCTGACGACCCCAAGCCCCAAAGCGGATATAAAACATCTAAAACTGATTCGGCATTATGCTAGGGGAATTGCCTTTATCCGAAAAAACGATGCCCAACAGGCCCAGGAAGAGCTGGATGAAATAAAGGCGATGATGGCTGACCCAGACTTGGAAAAACTCATAGCCGCGGGGTTTGATCCAAGTTCAAAAATAGCCCAACTTGCCTACGAAGTGGTCGCTGGGGAACTTGCATCGCTCAATGGTGATAGCGAAGATGCCATAGCCCATCTTAAAAAAGCAGTGGCTTTTGAAGATGGCCTCATCTATACGGAACCAGCTGCTTGGTATATCCCAACAAGGCAAAATTTGGGAGCCATTTTGCTACAAGCCCAAAAGTATCAAGAAGCGGAAAAAATATTTAAAGAAGATCTAGCGGTGCTGCGACAAAATGGATGGTCGCTAATGGGTCTTTATCAAAGCCTGAAAGCACAGGGTAGGATGCAAGAAGCCCAGCTCATTAAAGATGAATTTGACAAAGCTTGGGAGAATGCCGATATCGAAATCATCACTTCAGTTTTATAGGAATATAGAAAAGTGTTTAACCATTAATTATAAGCCTTCGTGCACATGAAAATATTGAAAACTACATGGGCAAAAGGTACGGTGATCGGAATATTTATTGGGGTTGCCACCGCTCTTGTTTATTTCATTGCGTCAGATAGGGAAGATCTACCGATTTATAATCCAATTGATTTTAATCCAGAATTGGTCGACAATGGTTTACTAAATATAAAAACGGGGCATATCGTTTCTGATTTTAGCTTGATCAACCAAAATGGGGACACCATCACCCAAATGGATTACGCGGGTAAAATTTATGTGGTGGACTTTTTCTTCACCCGTTGTCCCAGTATTTGTCCTATTATGACGAATAATATGGGAAAATTACAACAACAATTTGCCAATGATGTAGACGTCGCCTTGTTATCGGTTTCGGTTACCCCGGAAATGGACAGCATTCCTGTTTTAAAAGCCTATGCCATCAAAAATGGAGCAATATCGACCAAATGGAATATTACCACGGGTGATAAAACCCACATATATAACTTGGCTCGAAAAAGCTATTTTGCCGCAGTCGATGAAGGGGATGGAGGCCTGCAGGATTTTATCCATACCCCAAATTTTGTACTCGTGGATAAAGAACTTAGGATAAGGGGCGTTTATAATGGTACAAACGATTTTGATGTTGGACGTATTGGCCAAGATATCAAGCGACTACAACACCAATACTAGGGAGTTGGAAGTTCGGTTTCAAAAAATTCATTTCCCGTCCACGAAATATAAATAAATGAAAAAGGTCGCCTGTATATCCATCTTGGGTAGAATTGTCTATTTTTAGTCACAATTGCCAACCCATTCAAAAAACTTTCCAATGAAATTTAAAGCTCCCGTAAAATACTCGTTGACCATACTTATTCTATTATTCATTGTGGCATCTTGCGACAACCGGTCGAACAAGCCTAGGGAAACACCTCTGACCCTTGTGGAAGACTCATTAACCGCTTTTACCACGGCCCAAGAAATGAGGGGCAGTGTCCCCGCAATCGTGGCCAAAGGATTGCAGTTGAGCCTCTGGGCATCCGATTCCCTGGCGCCGGATCCCATCGCCCTACAAATTGATGATCATGGAGCAATTTACCTGACCCGAACTAACCGACAAAAAAATTCTGAATTCGACATCCGTGGTTATCAACAATGGATGACCCCTTCCATTTCCATGCAATCTGTTGAAGATCGAAGAGACTTCTTACGGACTACCTTTGCCCCTGAAAAGAGTGAGGAGAATGCCTGGCTTCGAGATCTGAACAATGACAGTATCCATGACTGGAATGATCTTACCGTCGAAAAGGAAGAGGTATGGAAATTGGAGGACACCAACAAGGATGGTATTGCGGATCGTGCTACCCGAATCTTGGAAGATTTTAATGAAGAAGTAACAGATGTGGCAGGGGCACTCCTCGTGCGCAAAAATGATGTGTTCGTAGGGGTAGGTCCGGATATGTGGCGGTTATGGGACACCAATGAAGATGGTGTGCTGGATGAAAAAACTTCAATTGCCCATGGCTTTGCGGTACATATCGGTTTTGGCGGCCATGGCATGTCTGGTGCCATTGAAGGCCCAGATGGAAAAATTTATTGGGGCGTTGGGGATATAGGGGCGAACCTAACTACCGTAGATGGGACGAACCACAAATATCCGAATCAAGGAGTAATTGTACGCAGCAATCCCGATGGTAGCAATTTTGAGGTCTTTGCAAGGGGACTTCGTAATACCCATGAATTTGTATTCGATGCCTATGGGAATATTATTTCATCGGACAATGACGGGGATCATGCAGGCGAAAGCGAACGCTTGGTTTATATAGTGGAAGGTTCCGATGCCGGATGGCGATCGAACTGGCAATATGGGAAGTATACTGACCCCAAAAATAACGGCTATAATGTATGGATGGATGAAAAATTGTACATCCCGAGATGGGAAGGCCAAGCTGCTTATATCATACCCCCAATCATGAACTATCACAATGGTCCTACAGGGATGGCCTATAACCCAGGGACCGCGTTAGGGAAGGAATGGCTGAACAAGTTCTTTTTGGTTGAATTTGTCGGAGACCCGGGAAGGTCACACATCTGGTCTTTCGGACTAAAACCAAAAGGAGCATCCTTTGAATTGGACAATGAGGTTGATGTTTTGAGCGGTGTACTACCAACGGGTATTCAATTTGGTCCCGATGGCGCACTGTATTTGGCCGATTGGATCACTGGCTGGGGGACCAAGAATTATGGTCGGGTCTGGAAGATGGATGTGGATGCCACAAAGAACGATCTCGAACAAGAACGCAAGCAAACCCAACGGTTAATGACATTGGATTATGAGGACAAGGACAGCGATTCATTGGTAGCACTTCTGCGATATTCGGATATGCGGATTCGTAGAAAAGCACAGTTCGAATTGGCCAAACGCACTTTTTGGGGGTATCGCGCCTTGAAAAAGGAAATTATTGAAGATACAATCCAATTGGCGCGGATCCATGCCATTTGGGGCATAGGACAGATTGCGGCCAATGACCTGGACAAAGCGGAACCTTTGGTTGATTTGCTTACAGATGCCGATCCTGAAATCGTTGCACAGGCACTAAAAGTGCTTGGTGATGTGAAATTTTCAGATGCGGCATCCAAAATTGTTCCCTTGCTCCAAAGTGAAAATGCGCGGGTACAATTTTTTGCCGCGCAAGCCTTGGGACGAATGTCGTACGAACCGGCCGTTCAACCTTTGTTGGATATGATCGCGGCTAATAATGATGAGGATGTATACCTACGTCACGCAGCGGTGCTGGCCCTCTCTAGAATAGGTAAGAGCGAGCCCATAATTGCACTGGCCAATAACGAGAACCGTAGCCTACGATTGGCCGCCGTACTTGTGCTCAGAAGAATGCAAAATCCAGAGGTCGCCAAATTTTTAAGCGATTCCGATGAATATATCGTAACAGAAGCCGCCCGGGCCATCAACGACGATTGGTCACTAGTGGAGGCCTTGCCCGATTTGGCAAGAATGCTCACTTCTCCCAACTTAAGTTCTGAGCCCCTACTCCGCCGGGCCATTAATGCTGCATTACGGGTAGGAGGGGATGAAGAGATGGACAACCTAATCGCGTTTGCGAAACGAAGCTCGGTTTCCAATAGTTTGCGCGGGGAAGCATTGGCAGCATTGGGCAATTGGGCGAACCCCTCAGTATTGGATCGGGTAGACGGCCGTTTGAGGGGTGAAGTAATACGGGATGCTTCCATGATTAAGTCCAAAATGGAAAAGGTGGTCCCTATTTTTCTTGAGGAAAAAGATCCTGATATCCTAATGGGTATGTCCAAAACTTTGGCCCTTCTGGGAATCAATAACTATAATAAAGAATTATTGGAAATCCTAAAAAAACATGGTAATCCAGAGGTGCGGGCCTCTATGCTGGAAGCATTGGGTGCTTTACCTGATAATAATATGGAGACCGCCTTGAATTTGGGCATGCAGGACAAATCACAACAGGTTAGGGAAACCGCGGTCGGTCTATTGGGCAAAATTGAACTCTCCAAAGAAAAATTGCCTGCATTGGTCAATTCATTTTTCAAAAACGGGTCTGCGGGTGAGCAACAGCAGCTGTTGGGCGTGTTGGGGGAAATGCCCCTTGAAAAAAGTGAATCCGTATTGCGCGGGCTGATACAAAAAGCGGAAAAAAACCAGCTGTCCCCGAACGTGATCCTCGACTTGATCGAGGCTGTGGAAAAATCAAAGTCGGAAACCCTTATCGCACAATTGGGGACCGTCAAAAGCAGTGGACATACCGTTGATTCCTACAAGGAAACTTTATACGGAGGTCGTTTACGGCAAGGTTATAGGGTTTTTACCGAAAATCCAACCGCACAATGTTTACGCTGCCATGCATTCAGAGGGGCTGGTGGTACCGTGGGACCTGCCTTGGATAATATCGGCAACATCTTAACAAGGGAACAACTCTTAGCATCTTTAATAGAGCCAAGTGCACGTCTGGCCCCAGGCTACGGAACGGTCGTATTAACCTTAAAAAATGGACAGAAAGTTACCGGTATACTGGAAAAAGAAACAAAAGACGAACTAATATTAAGGACTTCAGATGCCGAGCCAATGGAAATTCAACGCTCGCGTATCGAGAAAAGGGAAAATAATCCTTCGGCCATGCCAGCCATGGGCAGGTTGATTACAAAAAGGGAGCTCAGGGATCTTATAGAATTTTTGAGCAACCTTAAGGAAACCAAATAAGAATATAAATTCGAATGTTTTGACTATAATGCGGCCGCCTGTTCCTTGGCTCGCTTAAATTCTTCCATCATGTCCCTTACAATATGGGCAGCTGGTTTAATGTCGTGTATTAAGGCGGAAACTTGTCCGATTTCCAATTCACCCTCCTCCAGGTCGCCCTCGAACATGCCGCGTTTGGCCCTCGCCCGCCCCAGCAAGGTTTGCAGCTCTGCAACGGTGGCGCATTTGGAATAGGCCTCCTGCACATCAGCATAAAATTTATTTTTGATCATCCGAACGGGTGCCAATTCCTTGAGCGTCAGTTGCGTGTCCCCTTCGCTAGCGTCAACTACCCTTTGTTTAAAAAGCGGATGGGAAGAGGCTTCAGGACTAGCCACAAAACGGCTGCCAACCTGCACCCCATCGGCGCCCAACACCATCGCAGCAAGCATGGCCTTCCCGGAGGAAATGCCTCCGGCCGCGATAAGAGGAATCGTTAATTTTTCTTTTACCGCTGGAATCAAGGTCATTGTGGTCGTCTCATCCCTTCCATTATGGCCCCCAGCTTCAAAACCCTCCGCCACCACGGCGTCCACGCCTGCTTCCTCGGCCTTGAGGGCAAATTTCACGCTGCTCACTACGTGTACCACCGTGATCCCATTCTCCTTCAGGCCTTGGGTCCATATTTTAGGGTTACCTGCTGAGGTAAATACAATCTTTACGCCCATTTTCATTATGATGTCCATCAATTGGTCGATATCAGGATAAAGCATGGGAATATTTACCCCAAAAGGTTTGGAGGTCGCATTTTGGCATTTCTGGATATGCTCCTCCAACACTTTAGGGTACATGGATCCAGCCCCAATTAATCCGAGCCCACCCGCATTGGATACGGCCGAGGCCAATCGCCATCCGCTTGCCCAAATCATGCCCGCCTGAATGATGGGGTACTCTATCCCAAAAAGTTGTGTGATCTTGTTTTGCATATATAAGAATGTAACCCGCGCATGTCGCCCTGGGTGCCCGTTAAATTTATGATATCACTCCTGAACCTATCAGTTCATCGCCTAGATACCACGCTACGAACTGTCCCTCTGTTATGGCGGACTGCATTGACTCAAAATCGACATATAGTCCTGCATCGACCTTGTATAACGTTGCTTTTTCCAAGGCTTGGCGGTATCGAATACGGGCCAGTACCTGCATGGTTTCATCAACCTTTAAAGCCAGATCGGGCCTGACCCAGTGAAGCTCATTATTCTTGACGAACAAGGTCCTTCGATACAATCCGGGATGGGATTTGCCTTGCCCAGTATAAATTACATTTTCTTTGACATCGGTTTCGATCACAAAGAGCGGTTCTTTAGTACCCCCTACATCCAGTCCTTTCCTTTGTCCTTTTGTAAAATAATGGGCGCCTTGGTGCTCGCCAACTACTTTCCCGTCCCCAATATGATACACAGGTTTTTCTGCGAAATATGCCAATTCCATTTCTTTATTATCAAATTTGGGAAGTGCTTTATGAAATTGGGGCACATTGGCAGGAACTTCGATGATCATGCCTTTTTTGGGCTTCAATTTTTGTTGCAGAAAATCGGGCAATCTCACCTTTCCAATAAAACACAGCCCTTGGGAATCTTTTTTATCTGCTGTTATCAATTGATTTTCGCTAGCGATTTGCCTTACTTCCGGCTTTTTTAATTTCCCAATGGGGAACAGGGTACGCGTCAACTGTTGCTGTGAGAGCTGACAAAGAAAATAGGATTGGTCTTTGTTTCCATCTACCCCAGCCAGCAATTGGTATGTTTCGGTTCCATCTTCGTTTTTTAAAATGCCCTTTCGACAATAATGGCCCGTAGCTACAAAATCGGCACCCAATTGAAGGGCGATTTTTAGAAAGACATCAAATTTAATTTCCCTATTACAGAGTACATCTGGGTTGGGGGTACGTCCCTTTTCGTATTCATTGAACATGTAATCTACAATGCGCTCCTTATACTCCACGCTTAGGTCAATGGTCTGAAATGGAATACCTAATTTCTCAGCCACGATCAGGGCATCATTGCTATCTTCTAGCCAAGGACATTCCTCAGAAATGGTCACAGAGTCATCATGCCAATTCTTCATAAACAGGCCAATTACCTCGTAACCCTCTTGTTTAAGAAGATACGCTGCCACGCTGGAATCTACGCCACCAGAAAGACCAATGACTACTTTTTTCTTCATGCCGATAAACTTGGTTGCAAAAATACAAAATTAGCACGGCACGTCCATATAGCAAAAAGGACCTACAACAATATATGCAAAATGTAAAATTGATAAAAAAAAGCAACCTTAGAAGCAATCCAGCATCTATAGAAGAAGAGCAACAAAGTTTCTAAAGGGTTCCTATCTATTGATGGAAATTTTGCAATCCTAAAATTGTCATAAAAGTTGGTCCCTTCTACCATCGAGGTTTTAACTTGCAGTACCTAATAAAATAGAGATAACAATGAAAAAATGGCTTCATATTAATATAAGTATCGTGATGATCGTTGTTTTTGGGACCTTCCAATCGTGCAATTTGGACGATGGCAATACCGTCCCAGTACCTACCACGACCGTGGTAGAAGTAGCGATGCTAGAGGCGGACCTTACTATTTTGGTCTCGGCCCTTGAACGCGCGAATTTGACAGCCCTGCTCAGCAGTTCTGGCTCATTTACGGTTTTGGCCCCTACCAATGCCGCTTTTAGTGCCTTCATGAGCAACGCGGGTTATGCCAGCGTAAATGATGTCCCGGTCGAAACCCTTAAGCAAATTTTATTGAACCATGTCGTCCAACCGCAAGTGGATGCCGCATTACTGACCAACCTTCAAAGAAATTATTTGGTAAATAGCGCGAATGGGCCAGAGGGGACCAAGTTGGTACTCTATTTCGACGCTACCAGTGGCATCACTTTTAACGGGACTTCCAAGATTACAAAAGGGGATATTCCTGCTGCAAACGGTATAATACATATTGTGGACGGGGTCATTGCCATACCAAGTATCGATACTTTTATTGCTGTCGATCAAAATTTTAAGGATTTGGAACAGGCCTTGGATATTGTTTCACCGTTGTCACCAGTACCCGCCATGCTAAAAGATAGTGGAAGCGGGCCGTTGACGCTTTTCGCGCCCAGTACCCATGCTTTCGACAATTTATTCGCTACCAATACCGCGTGGAATTCCGTTAGCGATATTGATGAAACGTATTTGACAGCAATCGTAGGGCACCATGTCGTAAATGGCAATCTGAGTAAGGCAGATATAAAAGCCGGGGAAATGGCAACTACCGTGGAAGGCGATAATATCATGTTCAAGAACCTAGATGGCAGCATAGTAATAACAGATGGGGCTGGTAATCAAGGGGCCATCATCGGGGTGTTCGATATTCAGGCTAGCAATGGTGTGATTCATCTGCTTCCTGACAAAGTATTACTTCCGGATACCACGAATTGAGAAAGTTATAACTCGTCAGATTTCGTATTTCCACTAGATAAATAATTAGTGTTGGTTTGTATAAAACTTCCATGGCCTTCCAATAGGTTCATGGAAGTTTTTGACTTTTTCGGGTGTAGGAATTGACAGACATCACGGGAGCAACCTTTAACATACAAAAATGCCGACTTGACAACTTAGTTTTTTGAGAATGGTAAATAAATCACATTTTTACAAACCCAAATCTTACCAAAACCAACCATGCTAATGCAAAAAACCCCGACGAATACGTCAGGGTTTTTTGTTTTAAATATTATGGCAGTTCTATTGCTCCTCCCCTTCGAGTACATCGATCACTTCATATCCATCTTCGATAGCCTTGTATACTGCATCGTTTAATTCGTAGGCAGAAACCCCATCAAAATCTATTTCCTCCGCATCTTCGGGAAGCGCTTTCACCACTGCCCCTATTGGCGGTTCCACTATTTCATATTCATTATCCACTTGTTGATAGTATATGCCATCTGCGTACATGTAGGCATTGCCTCTTACCGCCATCCTTATGGCCATACTTGGAATGACACGCAATCTGAATCCGCGTGGGGGAAATGATCTTACATAAACCCCTTTTCTGGCCACAAAGAACATACCGCCAACTGGGTAGTATGCAACCCGTCTATACGTCAGCGCCGAGGTACCGGCTGGTAAACGCCGTAGGGTTCTCCGCGCAACCCTTCGATTATGGCGTCTCACCATCCTTTTGGTCCTTATCGATCTTTTGACCCTATTGGTCCTGTGCACTTTAACCACTTTGGCCCTATGCGGTCGAACCTTTTGGGCTTCTAAGCTATTGTGGGGGAAAAGAAAGAAGACCAACAGCAATCCAATAACATATTTTAAATTTTTAATGACCTGTAATTTTGAGGTTATTCATTCCTAAGACCACTTATGTTCACAATGGTTTAAGCACATGTATTTTAACGATTAAAAGTGACTTTTCGTATGATTTTACTATTGGGAATTGGCCGTAGAGCGCCCAATAGCTGAGTATAGTTCAAAAAAAAGTGCTGGAAATTGATCCCAGCACTTTTTAATAACGCAATTTTTATACTAGCGTTTCCCTACTTTTTTTTGTTCCTCAGCTTGCTCCATCATTTCCCGCATCTTACGCTGGAACTTATTTTCCTTTTTGGGTTTGGCCTTGTTCTCTTGTATCTGTGCATGAATTTTATCCTCATCCAAAATAAAGTTCTTGATGACCAACATAATTCCGATGGTGATCAAGTTCGAAACGAAGTAATACAAGCTCAGACCACTGGCATAGTTATTAAAGAAAATCAGCATCATAAAGGGCATCAAATACATGATGAACTTCATATTTGGCATACCAGGTTGTGTGGGCATGTTCTGCCCTGTTGTCATCATCATATAAAAGAATATGGCAATAGACGCCAAAATAGGGAACAAACTAACGTGGTTACCATACAATGATGAGATTACTGGGATTTGCGTGGTCCATTCAAATATTGTGTCATAGGAAGAAAGGTCATCGGCCCATAAAAAAGACTTCTGGCGCAAGGCAAAGGAAGTAGGGAAAAACATGAACAGGGCATAAAAGATGGGCATTTGCAACACCGCTGGAATACATCCACTCATAGGACTCGCCCCTGCCTTATTGTAAAGTTTCATCGTCTCCTGCTGCTTTTTCATAGCATTGTCTTTGTACTTTTCCCCTAATTCGGTGATCTCTGGTTTTAGGATCTTCATCTTCGCCTGCGAGAGATATGACTTATAGGTAGCGGGAGACATTGCGATCCGTACCAAAATGGTCATGACCACAATAGCCATTCCATAGGGCAAGAAAGAACTTAGAAAGGAATAAAATGGCGTAAACACATAACGATTGATCCATCCGAAAATACCCCACCCAAACGGAATCGAATCATCCAGACCCAATTCCCCATATTGGTCCAATACCTTCACATCGGTAGGGCCGTAATACCAGTGCATATCCTGGGCCAACTCACCCCCAACCAATTTTAAAGGAACAACCGAGGTATAGTCTTTGGTATATCCAGCGGTTTTGTCTTCTTCCTCCACAAGATTTTTTGAACTCAGTTCTGCCATTTCAAAGTTTTTTGTGGTGGCCAAAATTGAGCTAAAAAAATGTTGGCGGTAAGAAAGCCATTTAACATTCTCCTCGATTTCCTCATCATCGCTTCCTTCAGAAAGCTTGCTGATCTTGCCATCGTCGTGGTTATAAGTTAATCGTGTATACCTGTTTTCATATTTGATGCTTTTGCTATGCCGTATCGCTTTTAATTTCCATTCCAATTGAATGGGTTGGCTTGCATTGATCATACCATTCAACCCTTGCGACCGTACTGTAAAGTCCACCAGATAATCATCTGGCTTCATTTCGTAACGGTATTCCAAAAATTTGTCAGCAGCTACCTTTGCTTTCATTGACAATACCTGGTTCCCACCAGACTTGCTCATGCTAGGTTCAAAAAAAAGATCTTTTGTATGCAGCACACGACTATCCGTTGTGGAGAAATTTAGTCCAAAGATCGCATTGCCGTCCTTGACCAAATAAACGGGGATAGAATCGTAGGTTTTGAATTGTTTCATGCGGGCCTCGACAATTTGTCCGCCCTTGTTGCTAATTTTAAGAAATACCAAGTCGTTCTCAAGAACAGTGGTTCCTTCTGTTGGCGCGGTAAAGCCAAAAGCACCAATTGTACCTTTATAATTCGCTACCGCCACCGAATCCTGTAAATCAACTTGTAAGGGCTCATCCACCTTTTCAGCTTGGGATTCCTTTTCTTTAGTGGCCGCTTCCGTCTGTTCCTGTTTGGCCTTTTGGGCCTCCAATGCTTCCGGGGTAGGCTTGTTTTGGTAAAACATAAATATCAATATTCCAAAAATCAGTACGAAGCCTATCATGGTATTGACATCAAATTTCTTTTCTTCCATTTAAATGAATTTACTTAGTATCGCAACGTATAGGAATTGATTTTAATAAAGGGCAAGGGTTGCGCTTGCGCGTCATTTTGGTCTGAATTGATTCTGTACGGGCAAATATATGTCCAAAGGTACAGTTTATGCCAAACTGGCATTGGTTTGTTTTTTTTTGTATTTCAAGGCTGCCTTGATGAATCCAACGAAAAGTGGATGCGGATTGGCCACGGTACTTTTGTATTCCGGGTGAAATTGTACCCCAATAAACCATGGATGACCGGGCAGTTCTATTATTTCCACCAAACCTGTTTCCTTGTTTATTCCTGAGGCAAGGAGTCCGGCACGCTCCAATTTATCTTTAAAGTCGTTGTTGAATTCGTATCGGTGGCGGTGTCTTTCCCTTATGGCAGTCGCCCCTCCATACATCCGTTGCGCCAAACTGCCCTCTTTTAATTCACAGTCCCATGCGCCCAAACGCATCGTACCGCCTTTGTTGGTGATGCTTTTCTGTTCCTCCATCAAACTAATGACAGGGTGTGTGGTCTTTTCATCCATCTCAGTTGAATTGGCATCTGCCAATCCCAAAACATTCCTGGCATATTCTATAACGGCCATTTGCATACCCAAGCATACCCCCAAAAAAGGGATTCCCTTTTCCCTGGCGTACCTCACTGCCTTTATCTTGCCCTCAATTCCTCGTTCCCCAAAACCGGGAGCGACCAAGATACCGTCCAGACCGTGCATCTTTTTTTGCAGGTTACTTGCATTCAGGTGTTCAGAGTGTATGGATCGGACATTTACGCGGACCTCATTGACCGCGCCGGCGTGTATAAAAGATTCTAAAATTGATTTATAGGAATCCTGCAATTCTACATACTTGCCGATCAAACCAATGTTGATCTCGTCTTTCGGATTTTTATGCTTGCGCAAGAACTCGTTCCATTGTTTAAGATCAGGGGTATTTTTGTCAGATAAAGCAAGCTTTTGCAATGCAACGGTATCCAAGCCCTCCTCCTGCATCATGTTCGGCACATCGTAAATAGTGGAGGCGTCGATCGACTGTATGACGGCCTGCCGCTTTACGTTGCAAAACAAGGCCAATTTATCTTTTATTTCATCTGAAAGTTCATGCTCAGTTCTGCAAACCAATATATCTGCCTTTATACCACTTTCCATGAGTGTTTTCACGGAATGCTGTGTTGGTTTGGTCTTTAATTCTCCAGCGGCCGATAAATAGGGTACCAAGGTAAGATGTATCACAATACCATTATTATCGCCCAATTCCCAAAGCAGTTGTCTTACCGCCTCGATATAAGGCAGTGATTCTATATCCCCTACCGTTCCCCCTATTTCAGTGATAATGATATCATAATCGCCACTATTCCCCAAGAGCTGAACGCGCTCCTTTATTTCGTTCGTGATATGGGGCACCACTTGTACGGTCTTGCCCAAAAATTCCCCGCGACGTTCTTTTTCAATAACGCTTTGGTAGATACGACCTGTGGTCACATTATTCGCCTGGGAAGTCTTTACATTTAAAAAACGTTCATAATGTCCCAGATCCAAGTCGGTCTCCGCCCCATCATCCGTCACATAACATTCCCCATGTTCATACGGATTCAGGGTACCCGGGTCAACATTGATATAAGGGTCTAATTTCTGGATGGTGGTCCTATAACCGCGTGCCTGAAGCAATTTGGCGAGGGAGGCGGCAATGATTCCTTTTCCCAAGGAGGAGGTCACCCCACCGGTTACAAAGATATATTTGGTCTGAGACATGAAGCGTTCGGTTGAATTCGTAACGCAAGCAAAAATACAAATTGCAGGCAGAAATCACCGTTAATGGCTAGGAAAATCTTTTTGTATTTTTCTAATGAGTGTTTCGAGTCCGTTTGTTTTGATTTCCGTCATGGCCCCCAAAAGATCGCCAAGCTTACCATCGGGATAGCCCTGCTGCTTAAACCAGATGAGATAGGATTCGGGCAGATCGACCAAATACCTCCCCTTAAACTTCCCAAAAGGCATTCGATAATGCGCCAATTCTATGAGTTTTTCTTTATCAGGGTACAGTTCCATGCTTAAAGTTAATTATCTTATCTTTAGTGAAATGAACAATAAACAATTATTCTTTAATTTCGACTATATCATCGGTAATTATACAGAATAATAATTATATTGAGCGGCCTGGGGAGTGCATATTTTACCCCACCATTTAAACTACAGAACACAATCTAATTCCACAACAATGAAAAGAAGAACCTTTATTGGCAGTTCGGCCGCGGCATCGGTTGGAATTTTGTCCTTCAATCAAACCAACGCAATGTCTTCAAAAGAAATAAGTCCTTCTAATTTTAAAGGAAACATCAATCACAGTGTTTGCCGTTGGTGCTATAGTGCCATCCCGATGGAGGATTTCCTAAAAAGCCTAAATGATTTGGGCATTCAATCGATGGACTTGACGGGTCCGGAAGATTGGCCTTTGATGAAAAAATACAATATTCACGCTTCCATGTGCTGGGGTGCTGGCTTAGGCATTTTACAAGGTTGGAACGATCCCACATTGCATGAAGAATTGATTAAGGATTATTCCCAAATGATACCCAAAGTTGCTGAAGCGGGATATACCAACCTGATTTGTTTTAGCGGCAACAGAAATGGTATGGACGATCAAATCGGACTCAAAAATTGCGCCGAAGGTTTAAAACAGATCATGCCACTTGCTGAAAAACATGGGGTCGTGATACAGATGGAACTGCTCAATTCGAAAGTAGACCATAAAGATTATATGTGCGACCACGCCGAATGGGGAGTGGCATTGTGCAAACTAGTGGGTTCCGAAAACTTTAAACTTTTATATGACATATACCATATGCAGATCATGGAAGGGGATGTAATTCGGACCATTCAACAACACCATCAATATTTCGGCCATTATCATACCGGAGGTAATCCGGGAAGGCATGAAATCAACGAGACCCAAGAATTATACTATCCCGCGATCATGAAAGCCATTATTGAGACCGGATATAAAGGCCATGTTGCGCAGGAATTCATACCTACATGGGATGATAAGATCGCTGCCCTAAAAGAAGGCGTAACGATCTGTGATGTTTAGACATTTGATCTAATAGACATGAAGGGCCCTACTTTTTGTAGGGCTTTTTTATTGGATTCAATCATTATGGTAACAACCTTTTTAGCTTAGAAAATGCCGCACCTTCAATAACAATTCTTCACTTTTGTTCGTTATAGCATATCCAGTGTGTTAGAAAATTAATAAACCATGCGCACTTTTAAGGGTCAATACATAAATAAAACGATGAAAATTAGATTTGCAATTGCCTTGTTGATAGTAATTTTTACCGTTTTTTCATGTTCAAAGGACAAAACAGACGATACTCCGAACCCTCCTGATCCGCTGGAATTGGGCATGTACTTTCCCCCTTTGACGGGGAATACATGGGAAACAATTTCGCTAATAGACTTAGGCTGGAACGAGGCAGCCGAACAGCCGCTTTATACCTTCCTTGAGGCCAATAAAACCGACGCCTTTATAATTCTAAAGGATGGTCGTATTGTGCTTGAAAAGTATTTCGGCACCTTCGATGCGGCGCAAAACCATTCTTGGAATTCGGCGGCGAAGACTTTGACCTCCATGACGGTGGGAATTGCCCAGCAGGAAGGATATTTAAACATTGAGAACCCGTCCTCTGATTATATGGGACCTGGTTGGTCATCTTTAACTCTGGAGCAAGAACAGGCCATCACCGTAAAACATCATCTTTCCATGACCACTGGATTAGATTATACCGTGCCCAATAACGGATGTACCGATAAAGAATGTTTGTCGTTCAAGAACGCTCCGGGTACCTATTGGTATTATCATCAAGCCGCCTACACGCTATTAGATCGCATTATCACAGGAGCCGTCCAAAGTGATTTTAAGGATTATTTTAACTTGAAAATAAGGGATAAAATAGGAATGCAAGGCACCTGGATCTCGACTGGATATCTGAATCTTTATTTTAGCAATGCCCGCAGTATGGCAAGATTTGGGCTCTTAAACCTGAACAAGGGTACTTGGGCCGATTCCCCTATATTGGAAGACAACACATATTTTACCATGGCGACCACCACCTCGCAGGACTTGAACAATTCGTACGGGTATCTCTATTGGTTGAATGGAAAGACTAGCTATAAAATTCCCTCATCTGAAGAACTATTTCAAGGCAAATTAATGCCCAATGCACCGGACGACCTCTATGCCGGCTTGGGTGCTTTCGACCAAAAGTTACATATTGTGCCGAGTAAAGGGCTTGTAATTGTGCGAATGGGGGATTCGGCAAATTCAGATGAACTAGGCCCAACCACTTTCGACAATGAACTTTGGGAAAAAATAAATGCGTTGATCAATTAACGATACCCTTCCGGCATCCTACGAACTTTGGTGCCTTGCTCAAATGCCCTACCCAGTTGCAATAATTTGTACTCCTGAAACTGTTTGGCGATAAAGGTCATTCCAATAGGCTCCCCTGTTTCTTTATACCCCATTGGTACTATCAAAGCTGGATATTTAGCTATAGCGGCATAGCTTGCATGACGGTTATTAATAGATAATATCGCATCGAGTTGGTATTCGTCCATGGCAATGTCGAAGAAGTTGCGACCGTTTTTCTCCAAGGTACTTTTTATTGTTACCAAATTTTCCATACTGGTAGAATCGTTCAATATACCTTCGAACAATGCCTGTCCATAGGGAATGCGCACCAGCGAATCTGCAGAATTGAATAACATGGCGTCCGCAATGGAAGCTATTTTAACCTTCCCCTTATTGGAATGCCTTGCCAAATAGGTTGGCAAATCGTTCCGCATATCTATGTTCAGAATACTGTAAAAGCCGTTCATATCTATTTCAGGGGGCGTGAATTCGAAAATCTCAGCGCCCAATATTTTTAGGTTTTCCACTGTATTTTTGTAAATTGTGTCTGATTCCATCAAATCCTTCAAGGCCCCGAAACGTTTCCCGTTTAATGAGGTTATCTCCGGTACTACGTCGAGGTAATCCACACCGGTCGCGACCGATTGGGCATCAGCCACATCCTTTCCGACCATAGCTGATAAAAGAATTGCATTGTCAACCACATTTTTGGTCATGGGTCCAGGCGTATCCAGAGTACCGGAAATGGGTACAATTCCGCTCCGACTTAAAAGCCCGATACTTGGTTTCAGTCCAACAACAGAATTCTGGCCACTGGGAGATAAAATAGAGCCCGAAGTTTCAGTGCCGACCGTCGCTACTGCATAATTGGCCGCTGTTGCAGTACCACTTCCCGAACTGGAACCGCCAGTCTCAAAGTTACCCCTGCCATACGGATTGAGTGTCTGGCCCCCAACCGCGCTATAGCCAACTGGGCAGCCTGTACAAAGATAGTATGCCCATTCGCTTAGGTTTACCTTGCCCAAAATCAAAGCTCCTTTGCTTTTTAATTGATCGACAATAAAAGCATCCCCCACTTCATTGTCGAGTAAGGCAATAGAACCGGCAGTAGTTTTCATTCCTGTCGTATTGATGTTGTCCTTTAACAAAATGGGCATGCCGTAAATAGGATGGCGTATCCCTGAGGGTGAGGCAGCCATCATTTTATCAAGTTTTCTTGCCTCGTCGACCACTTTATGGTTTAGGGCAATTATCGTATTGAGGGTTGTGGCATGGTTCAATTCAAACAAATAAATTCTATATAAATAAAAAAGAACCAACTTTTCATAGGTCAGTTCGCCATCTGAGATATGCGACTGTAGGGTGGGGATGTCCTGTTCCAGCACCAAAGGTTTTAGGGCCTCATATTCTGTGTCAGACATGCCCAAAACTTCTCGGTACAAAGGACGGAATACCTCATTCTTGTCCAATACTTTTGATTGGATGAGCTTGTACCGCATCCTATTTATTTTATGGTCCTTATTGGCAGCCACCTCGGCTGAATCGTTATAGGGCTGCCACAAGACCACTCCCTCGTCTTGTTGTTTATCTTGTTTGCAGGAGAAAACTATAGCAGCAAAAAACAATATGAGGAATATTCTTATTCCTTTGGATTGGTTAATAATGTATTCCATAGTGTTATATTTTTTTGGTTCATACGCACGAATTCATCCTTCTCCTCTTCTGTCGCAAGTGCCATGGACTTTTGTGCTGAGCTAAATGCGGCGGCATAATCACCCATCGCCGCTTCGACCAACGATTTTACACGGTGAAAATAATAAGTGTCCCCGCCCAATTGAAGGGCATTGTTCAAGTAAACAAGTGCGGTATTATAGTCCTCCCCTTGTTCTTGCAGATATCTGGCTGCCTCATAGTAGGTTTGTGCTGAAGGGTTTTCGGCCAACCGCTGGGCAATCTCATCGCGCATCACCAAATGTGTATTTATGGACAATGGAATACGGATTTTGGTATGTTCCCATAACCATATCATGTCCACAGCGTTATATTGTAAATTGTCGAAGGTGATCAGGAAGTCTTCTTGCAAATATGTGATTGTTTCTGGGGTGACCGATACACGAAACAAATCTTCCGAAGCATCATAATCATGCCGGCCATCGCCCCAATGTTGTGTATTTTTATGAAATACTATTTGCCATGATTTTTCCTCTGGAAATGCATAAAGGGCGTAGGTACCTTTGGGGAGTACGTGCCCCATCACTGTCATATCTGTATCTAGCGAAATTTTGGTGGATTCATTGGCCCCCACCCGCCATATGCGGTTATACGGTACCAGGTCGCCAAATATTTTACGATCGCGTACTGAGGGTCTTGAATATTCAACTTTGATGGAGGAAAGGCCCACTTCTTGCATTGTGGTTGCAAACGGACTTGCTTTGGGATGTTGAAGTTGCCCTGAAAGGGCGTAGGTACCTTTTGGGATTACGTGTCCCATCACTGTCATATCTGTATCTAGGGAAATTTTGGTGGATTGATTGGCCCCCACCCGCCATATGCGTTTATAGGGTACCAGGTCGCCAAATATTTTACGATCGCGTACTGAGGGTCTCGAATATTCAACTTTGATCGATGAAAGGCCCACTTCTTGCATTGTGGTTGCAAACGGACTTGCTTTGGGATGTTGAAGTTGACCTGAAAGGACGTAGGTAAATAGAAAGAGGATAATATGGAAATTAAACTTCAATGGTTCGTACTAAAAAAGGAATCGACAAACTCCAATTTATTAAACACCTGTAGATCTTCAATACCTTCCCCAACCCCAATGTATTTTACAGGAATCTGGAACTGATCCGAAATGCCAATGACCACACCACCTTTTGCGGTCCCATCCAATTTGGTGACCGCCAATGAGGTCACTTCTGTGGTCTTGGTAAATTGCTTTGCCTGTTCAAAAGCGTTCTGTCCAGTAGAACCATCGAGCACGAGCATTACCTCATGTGGGGTACCTTCCACTACCTTTTGCATAACCCGCTTCACTTTGGCAAGTTCGTTCATTAAATTCACTTTGTTGTGCAAACGTCCGGCAGTATCTATGATCACTACATCCGCGTCCTGATTTAACGCAGAATTGAGGGTGTCAAAGGCAACGGAAGCGGGATCGCTTCCCATTTGTTGTTTAATGATAGGAACGCCGACCCTATCCGCCCAAATCTGTAATTGATCGATTGCGGCTGCCCTAAAGGTGTCTGCAGCGCCTAAAACCACTTTATAGCCCTGGGACTTAAATTGGTAGGCCAGTTTACCAATGGTCGTGGTCTTCCCAACGCCATTGACCCCCACCACCATAATCACATAAGGCTTAATGCCTGTGGGAACCACAAACTCTGTGGCTTCCCCAACATTGGTTTCTGACAGGAGTCCTGCAATTTCTTCCCTTAAAATAACGTTGAGCTCATCTGTGCCCAAATATTTGTCCTGGGCAACCCTTGCCTCTATCCGTTTTATAATTTTTAAGGTGGTATCTACCCCCACATCCGAAGATACCAGGATTTCCTCCAAATTATCGAGCACATCGTCATCAACCTTTGATTTTCCTACAACGGCTTTGCCCAATTTGGCAAAAAAACTCGATTTGGACTTTTCCAAGCCCTTGTCCAGACTTTCCTTTTTTTGGGAAGAGAAGATATTTTTGAATAAGCTCATGGGTTTTGTCAATTCGTGGTTCCAAAGATAAGAAAGTTAAAGGCATCAAGCTCTCCAAATTTCAAAGGGTGCACAGCCGAAGCATCATTATGGCTTCCCACAAAGTAATGGCGAATGGGTCTAAATTGATATCAAAAAAAAAGCTGCTATCCAAAGATAGCAGCTTTTATAAATCTTATGTTGTTTCTTATTTTTTCAACCAGGCATCCACCAACTCCGGTGGCATTACCGCTTCCGTAAAGGTATAAGCGCCTGTTTTCGGTGACTTAACCATTTTTATGGCCTTGGTCAATCTTTTTGAACTTGTCTGTAAACTCGCTACCGTCTTCTTTGCCATGACTAAATACTTATTTTATCAATTCCGCCTGGGCGGAAATCCCATTATTTTATTTCCTTATGTACGGTCACCCTTCTCAAGATAGGGTTGTACTTTTTGATCTCCATTCTTTCAGGAGTATTCTTTTTATTTTTGGTGGTGATATACCTGGAAGTACCTGGCACCCCTGAATCTTTATGCTCGGTGCATTCCAAAATAACCTGAACCCTGTTACCTCTCTTTGCCATTATCGATGAATTATTGGATTATTTATACAATCCTTGTGCCTTTGCTTCTTTCAAAACAGCGGAAATGCCTTTTTTATTGATAGTTTTCAAACCATGCGCAGATACCTTCAAGGTAACCCAACGGTCTTCCTCTGGAATGTAAAAACGCTTTTTGGAAAGATTTACGTCAAATCTCCTTCTGGTCTTGTTGATAGAAAACGAAACATTGTTTCCAAACATCGCCCTCTTGCCCGTAATTTCGCAAACTTTTGACATTGTGCTGAATTTTTTTAAACAGGATGCAAATTTATATCATTTTTACGGGACGGGCAAGATTCTACTTCAGATTTTTGAAATTTCTTTTTGCAACAGTTCCAGGGCCTTGTGTACCGCTTTTTGGACGATCCGCTCCCGATGGTGACCCATCATAAATCTTTCTGCGTAACTGCCTTTATCCGAGGAGATCCCGATATATACCGTTCCCACCTCAGCATCTGAATCGCCTTTCGTAGGACCTGCATTTCCTGTAGTGGCTACGGCAATGTCGGCCTTCATAAGTTTCCTGACATTTTCTGCCATAAGCTTGGCCACAGCTGCGCTCACTACAGAATGTTCCTTGATCAAGCTAGGGGGAACATTGAGCACTTCAATTTTCGTTTGCGTGGCGTAACTGACCACACTGCCCTTAAAATATGCCGAGGCCCCTGGAACAGCCGTAATTACTTGTGCAATTTTACCTCCAGTGAAGCTTTCTGCAGTTGCGAGGGTCTTTTGCTTGGCGGTAAATAATTTACCTATCATTTCCTCCAAAGTCTCTTCATCCCCCATCCCATAAAGGATATCTTGGATCAAGGGATAAAGTTTCTTGGATTCCTGCTCTATTCCGCGTTCCAGAACTTCCTTAACTGCACCTTTGGCGGTCAACCTTAAACGGACCTTTCCAAAACTGGGTAGGTAGGCCAATTTTAGAAATGGGGGGAGGTGTTCCTCCCAATCCGCTATTCTTTCAGCGATAGCGCTCTCTCCCATGCCATAGGTTACCAATGTTTTGTGCATGATATAGGGGCGATCAAACGTTTTTACGATTTTTGGAATCACCTGATCCACCATAAGGTTTTCCATTTCAAAAGGCACCCCTGGAAGCGAAATGTATATCTTATTTTGATCTGAAATCCACATGCCCGGAGCGGTACCATTGGCATTATGCAAGACCGTTGCTTTAGAAGGAACAAGCGCCTGCCTCCTGTTGACCTCCGAAATGGGGGCAGTTGTAATATATTTGGCAAATAGGGCCTCTACATGGCGAAGTACTGCCTTGTCCTCCACCAAAACATCGTTAAAATATTCGCAGAAAGTAAGCTTGGTGATATCGTCTTTTGTAGGACCAAGACCCCCAGTACAAATCACAATATCCGCAGTCTGTATGGCTTGCTTCAGTGCTTTAAGAATATGCTCCCTATCGTCCTGTACCGAGGTAATCTGATAAATGGATACGCCAATTTTATTGAGCTGTTTGGCAATAAAGGCAGAATTGGTATCAATAATCTGGCCGATGAGGATCTCATCACCGATTGTAATGATTTCAGCGAACATTATAGGTCAAAATCTTTTTTGAGCTCTGAAACTACCTGTTCAATATCTTTTTTAAGATTTGGAAAGACCCTTTCTATTTCAGACATGTTGGCAGCGCTTTTCCCCAAAGTCTCAATTTCAAGAGCCGCCGCCCGGGTTTGCTCCATTCCCAATAAATCGACGTTTGGTTTTATCTTATGGGCCAATTGATAAACCATCTCGTAGTTGCTGGCCTGCAGTGCCTCCTCCAACTTTTGAAGATCTTGGGGTACTTCCTCCAAAAAGACGGAAATCACGGAGTGGACAAACTCATTATCCCCCTCCGCCATCTCATTTATTTTATCCAGATTGTAAATCATTATTTAATTTTTAAAGTAAACATTTCGTGCCCCTCCAATATGCCCGAAAGATAGTCATTTGCCTTTATTTTACCAACACCGGCAGGGGTCCCTGTAAAAATAATATCCCCTTTTTTTAGCATAAAATATTTAGATACATATGCAATGAGTTCATCGATGTGCCATAGCATGGCTTTGGTATTACCTTTTTGAACAACTTCCCCGTTTTTTAAGAGTGTGAAATTCAAATTTCCCAAGTTCTTAAACTTAGATTTAGGAAGCCAAGTCCCGATGATGGCAGCCCCGTCAAAACCTTTGGCCTTTTCCCACGGCAATCCTTTTTCTTTCAATTCAGCTTGCAAGTCACGTGCGGTAAAATCGATTCCCAGACCTATCTCATCATAATAGGTAGGGGCAAATTTCTGTTCAATGTGCTTCCCCACTCTTTTGATTTTTACCAATACTTCCACCTCATAATGCACATCTTGGGAAAATTCGGGAATGTAAAAATCCTGACCCTTCGGGAGGATGGCAGAATCTGGCTTAATAAAAACTACGGGGTCTTTGGGTCGCTCGTTGGCGAGCTCTTTTATATGTTCGGAATAATTACGACCGATGCAGATGATTTTCATTGTATTGGTTATTGGATTATTGGGTTATTGGGTTATTGGGTTATTGGGTTATTGGGTTATTGGGTTATTATAAAGTAAAGCTAAAGTTTGAAGCGCAATCCAAGTAGTTGCAAGTTTATTATAATCTACCCAAATGGCAGGCTATAGTTTACTAATCTTCCATGGCATTAATCTATAGTCTTTTCCCCAGGTGCTAAGGTCTTCTTTCTAAGCCTTATTTCACATGGTTTGGGTTTTAATGCCTTGATAATTTCAACACTCTATTTATTCCTTTACTACTTTTAAGCTGATTGCGGGAATGAAGTTGCTGTCTTTGTCCTTGGATTTTACAGTAAATGCGTTCTATTGACCCATCCCGTATACCATGGCGTGATAATTCTGGTTCTTTGAATAGACCCCTCCGAAAGTAGGGGCAAATCGGTCTTCGACCTCTTTCTTATCGCTGATGGGATTCATATAGGAATTCAAGTGCCAATTGCTGGGAATGAAAAGCCATTCCAAACCAACATACAGTCCGGCAGTAGGAACCTTGATTTTCATGGCTGAAAGATCTATGGTTACATAGTCTTTGTCTGCCGCCGATTCGAGGACGATACTTTTTCGCAAAAGATCCTTTTTTGGCTTTTTGGTGGTACAATCAACGTCGTAAATGCGCAACCTGAATTTGGAATTGGGCCGTTTAAAGGCCCGGTTCTTTTGTAAAAAAACGGTCACTTTTTCAACATATTTGTCATCGGCGCCTATATTGGGAAAATAAAGGGCCAAAACCCACGGCGTCGACGAGGATGAAAAGCCGCTGGTAATCCCATAACTGCTTATCGCGTTGAGGACATCAGAATTTCCCAAAGCTTCGGTCACCACTACCTCATCCAGTTTAAAGGACTCTTCGACCATATCAAACCGTTTTGAATTATAAAGATCCCTGGCCAAAACAATTGTGTAGTTGTACCCGAGGGACGAAATATGCACTTCTTTTGAAAGATAACCTTCCGGGACGTCCAAGAAAAAATGTCCAACCTCATCGGTCGATGTCCCTTTCAAAGTGTTTAGGAAACTGAGGTTCACATATGGGATGGCTTGGTTCGTCTTCGCATCATAGACATGACCTTCAAAAAGAACTTCCTGTGCCTTCACCTGGTGCATCAACAAGAGGGTAAACAGCACATATCGCATTTAGCCTAACTTATTATTGAGTTTACTCAGCTTTATTTGCGTCAGTACTTTTTTGGTGTATAGTGGAAAATCAGCATTTAAAATCCATCCAAAATATCCCGGCTCCTGTTCTAGTACGTCATGGACTTTTTTTCCTCTGTGTTTTCCAAAACTAAAAATTTCATTTCCGTCCGCATCCACTCCAATGAACCCAGCAAAATCGGCAAATTGCCTATGGGTAGAGAATTCGGCCAATTTCTTGACATTGTTTTCCAAATCCGGATAGCGCTCCAATTGGCCCAATAAGACTTCGTAGGTTGCCATGGTATCGGCCTCGGCGCTATGTGCATCTTCAAGGTCTTTATCGCAATAGAACTTGTAGGCGGCACCCAAGGTTCGTTTTTCCATTTTATGGAAGATGGTCTGGACGTCGATGGAAACGGAATTCTTCATATCAAAATCGATATCGGCCCGAAGCAATTCTTCCGCCAACAAGGGGATATCAAAGCGATCAGAGTTGAAGCCTCCCAAATCGCTGTCCTTGATCATTTTATATATTTCTTTGGAAAGTTCAAGAAAAGTGGGTTCCTTGGCCACCCTTTCATTCGTAATACCATGAATGGCGCTAGCTTCTTCTGGAATGGGCATGCCAGGATTTACCAACCAGGTCTTGCTTTCCTTGTTGCCATTAGGGTAAATTTTTAAAATTGAGATTTCGACAATCTTATCCTTGGCCACATTGATTCCTGTGGTCTCCAAATCAAAAAAGCATATGGGTCGTGTAAGCTTTAGCTCCATCCGGCATTGGTGTTTGCACAAAGATAGTTTTTAGCCTAGGATGGGAAAATGTTAGGCAGCTTTATTTCGAATCTTTGTCCTGGATTCGTAAGATACCATAGAATTAAGTGCGGTTATCCCGCTTTTTTGAATTTTGGTGGCATTGGCCTATAGGCATAGTAATGAAGTACCTCTTCCAGTGCCATTTGTAAAGCCATATTGATCGGGACGATCTGGTTGCCCAACCTAAAATCAATATTAGCCAATTTTTGGTAGTATTCCGAAAAAATAGGAATGGATAGTCCGCTATTTATGGCCAAAGCAGTGAGTTGAAAGTCTTCTTGTTGATTTTCCTTGATGATCGTGCAGGTCGCCAAGCGAAGCTGTCCGAGTTTATCCCTTCCAGCGGCATAGCCAAAAAGGCGACAAATGAGTCCGCGGTGGGGGTAGTCGCCACAACTTCCTTTCGCACTATCCAACAAAGTCAAAGATCTGTATAAATGACAGGTGGCAGTGGGTTTTTTTTTAATTTCACCCAAAACGTCCATGGCCATGCCCTCTAAAAAAATATGGTAGGCCCAGGGCAGAAATTCCAGCGGGGAGGCTTCCACATCTGGCTTGGTACAACATTTGCCACATCCGGCAATACAATGCAGCTTCGTATGTGATTGGAATTGTGCAATCTCCTTTTCCAATTGATCGTATAATACTCCCACTGATCGCACCCTACGTTGTATAGACATAAATTTTTTTGCAAATGTACGCTGGAAAGGGAATGCGAAAATTTTTTATTTCAGACTTTTTAATCGGTTTCAAATAAGTTTAGGGTAGGACATTGCTGGAGCTATGAAGATCGATATCTATGAAAATAATTCGTGCTCCGGTTTCCATACCATCGCTATTTTAAATTTCCCGGTTCACGTCCCAAGCCTCCAAATAATCGGCCACCGCCTTGGCGAACATACTACCCAATGCTCCATTTACCACGCGATGGTCATAGCTGTGGGATAAAAACATCTTACTGCGGATACCGATAAAATCACCCTCCTTGGTTTCGATTACCGACGGCAATTTGCGGATGGCCCCCAGCGCCAAAATACCCACTTGGGGCTGGTTAATTATCGGGGTTCCGAATACGCTGCCAAAAGTGCCCACATTGGTTACCGTGTAGGTCCCATCCTGAACCTCATCGGGTTTCAGCTGATTGTTCCGTGCCCTTTGCGCAAGGCCATTGACCACTTTCGCCATCCCTACCAAATTCAATTGGTCGGCATTTTTGATGACGGGCACGATCAGGTTGCCATCTGGGAGCGAAGTGGCCATACCTATATTTATATTTTTCTTTTTGATTACCCTGTCCCCTTCGACCGAAATATTTATCATGGGGAATTTTTTCAAGGCTTTTGCCACTGCTTCCATAAATATGGGCGTAAAGGTCAGTTTTTCGCCTTCCTGTCGTTCGAAGGCATCTTTCATCTTTAGGCGCCAATTAACAATATTGGTGACATCTACTTCGATAAAGCTTTGTACATGGGCCGAGGTGGAAACACTATTGACCATATGTTGCGCGATCAATTTGCCCATACGGCTCATTTCAATCACCTCATCTCCCGCCGCGGGCTGTAAGGTCGATACCTTTTTAGGTTCCATTGGAGGTATTGGCTCCGCCGTACCAGGTGCCGATTCGATTTTTGGAGCAGTTGTTACCTGTGATTGGTGACCTTCCTTTTTACCGTCAACATAGGCCAAAATATCATTTTTGGTGACCCGGCCTTCCTTGCCGGTCCCAGCAATGGAATCAAGCTCCGATGTCGATATACCTTCTTCTTTGGCAATATTTTTGACCAATGGGGAATAGAATCGATCCGAGCCGGTAACCTCAGCTACGGGAGCTGCGACAGCCTCCCTCGCAATAGTCATGCGTTCTTCAACCTTGGCAAGCTGCTGTGGATCGGGTGAGATTTCATTTGTAATACTTTCCCCTTTTGCAGCTGCTTGATGTCCGTGCTCTCCAGACTGTACCGCCCCGTTGACCTCTATGATCGCGATGGTCTGTCCCACTTTTATCACATCATCGACCTGGAATAGTTTTTCCATCAATACGCCTTCCACCTCGCTTGGTACTTCTGAATCAACCTTATCAGTGGCAATCTCAAGTACGGGCTCATCCAATGCAATAGGGTCACCCACTTCCTTTAACCAAGAGGTAAGTGTGGCTTCCGCGACACTTTCACCCATACGTGGCAATTTCAATTCGAATTTTGACATATTCCTATTTTATATGTGCTTTAAGGTGTATTCGCTGCAAAAATAATAAATATAATAGGTAATTTTTAAACTTATGATATTAAAAATGACCTTTAGTTCGACTTTAGGGATCCCTCAAATGGAATGCGGTTCAAGATACTCCTTCCCAAGGTAACCTCATCGGCGTATTCCAATTCATCTCCAACTGCGATGCCCCGTGCAATGGTCGATGTACTAATATCGAGGCCCTCCAGTTGCCTATAAATATAAAAATTGGTGGTATCGCCTTCCATAGTAGAGCCCAGGGCAAAAATAAGTTCCTTTATATCACCTTTTTTTGCTTTTGAGACCAAAGTTCCAATGTTCAATTCTTGGGGCCCAACCCCTTCCATAGGGGATATTTTTCCCCCTAGCACATGATACAGGCCCTGATATTGACCTGTATTCTCGATGGCCATTACATCGCGTATGTCCTCGACAACACAGACCAAACGTCCATCCCTTTTAGGGCTTGAACAAATCTCACAGAGTTCAACATCGGATATGTTGTGGCAATTTTTACAGAACATGGCCGTACTTCTCAAATGTACCAGTGCATGTGATAATTTATTCGTACGCTCGACCGGCTGTTTCAACAGATGAAGTACCAGCCGAAGTGCCGTCCTTTTGCCAATGCCAGGCAGCTGAGACATTTCATACACCGCGTTTTCCAATAATTTGGATGAAAAATCCATAAGTCATATTTGATAACAAAATTACGACCAAATTTTACTTTTTATCCGCAATTAATGTTTGTTTTTTTAGATTAATCCCCCATGCTGGGCACAGAGATGGATTTCAATCGCATAGAATCCTGGGAAGATCAAAAACAGTAATGGCTATTTTTGTACTTTGCATCCGAAACCGATCCGCATGAAACCCATCCATATTTTAGTTCTTATAGGTTGCTATTTTCTAATTCTTGTCCTGATTTCTTTCTTCACCGGAAAAAATGATTCCAATCTCGATTTCTTCAGAGCGGGAAAACAGTCCCCGTGGTATGTCGTAGCGTTTGGAATGGTAGGCGCGTCACTTTCGGGCGTAACCTTTATATCAGTGCCTGGATGGGTGGCAGATTCGGAGTTTAGTTATCTGCAAGTGGTTTTCGGTTACTTTTTGGGATACATGATAACGGCCTATGTCTTAATGCCTATTTATTACCAGCAGAATGTGACCTCCATCTATCAATATCTCGACACCCGTTTTGGCATTGTAAGTTATAAAGTTGGGGCCATTTCATTCTTCGTTTCACGTGTTTTGGGGTCTGCTTTTCGTTTGTTTTTGGTGGCCATAGTCTTGCAGCAATTTGTTTTTGATGCCTGGAACGTTCCTTTTGAGGTTACCGTCACCCTTTCCATATTATTGATTTGGATCTATACTTTTAGAGGGGGTATCAAGACCATTGTATGGACCGATACGCTACAGACCCTATTTATGTTGATGGCGGTCGGACTTTCGATTTATTTTATTTTGGGCCAACTAGATTGGAGCTTTGGTGAATTCTTGGCATCGGAAGAGTTTAAATCGTACAGTAAGGTAATCTTTACGGATGACCTGCTCGCAAAAAATCACTTGTTAAAATCGTTTTTGGGTGGCATGTTCATTACCATTTGTATGACGGGCCTGGATCAAGATATGATGCAAAAAAACCTCACCTGCAAGACCTTAAAGGATGCCCAAAAGAATATGGTCAGTTTCAGTATTGTATTGGTGGCCGTGACCTTTTTGTTCATGCTCTTAGGGGCCCTTTTGTTCATCTATGCAGAAAAGCACCAAATTGCGCTTCCCTTGATGGATGGAAATCCAAAATCAGATCTACTTTTTCCGGAGATTGCCCTGAATAGCGGCCTTGGAATGACCGTGGCCATCACTTTTGTATTGGGACTCATCGCGGCAGCCTATAGCAGCGCGGATAGCGCTTTGACATCGTTGACAACTTCTTTTTGCGTGGACTTCTTAGGGATAGAAAAGAAACCAGAGCAACACCAAAGAAAAATAAGAAAAATGACCCACATTGGAATGAGCCTATTATTGATTTTGGTCGTGGTCGCCTTTAAACACATTCTGGATACCAATGTAATCGATGGTCTTTTGCAGGTAGCGGGCTATACCTACGGGCCTTTATTGGGACTATTTGCGTTTGGCATTTTCACCAAACACAAGTTAAAAGATCGCTTTGTGTGGATTGTTGCCATTGCCTCCGTATCGCTCATTATTCTTATCGCAAAACTTCCGCCAGAAATGTTGGGAGGGTATCAGGTCGGCTATGAGCTTTTACCCCTTAATGGCCTCATTACCTTTATTGGGCTATGGCTGATAAGGGTCAGAAAAACGGTAACATTAAATGACATCCCGCGATAAAAGGCATTGTTTGATCGATGTATTGCCAAATGACAATTGTAAATGTCCTTTATTTTTTTAATAAATCAGGCGGCCGCGACACCATATTGATTTGTGGACAATAAAACGAGGGTACAAGCGACCTGTACTTCTATTCCATTGTCCTTGAGTAGCTTGTAGAACGCTGGGTTTTCGGTGCCAGGATTAAAGATGACCCGTTTGGGCCGTAGTTTGAGAAGATCCCCGTAATATTCAGGCTGGCGGGCCGGACCGATGTACAACGTAACCGTATGGATATTTTGAAAATCGTCTAAATTGTTCTTAATTTGTACCGTCCTGATTTTACCTTCCTTTAAACCGAAAGCTTCCGTTTCAATGTTATGGTCCAAAAGGCGATTCACAGCCAAATTACTATAACGGTTCAATTTGAGGGAGGCTCCGAAAACAAGGGTTTTGTGCATTTGTAAATAAGGGGTTAAAGTTTTGGATTGATGTAATTAAAACGAAAAAATAGCGTCTATATATTGTAGCCCTTATAATCGGGTACACGTAAAGGAAATAGTTGTTGGCAAAGTTATATGTTTATAGTTAATGGTTAGTGTTTAGTATAGCGGAGTCGACAACAGAAACCCTGGCAGCAATGTCAGGGTTTTGTGCTTTATTGGATACCAAATCCAACGCAATGTAACTTACCATCTAATGATTACGCTCCCCCACGTGAAACCACTACCAAATGCGGCGAGGACCACCAAATCACCTTTCTTTATTTTTCCCTGTTCCCATGCCTCGGTCAATGCAATAGGGATGGACGCAGCGGTAGTATTGCCGTAGTTCATAATATTGTTATACACCTGATCGTCGCTTAGGCCAAACTTCTTTTGAACGAACTGGGAGATGCGCAGATTGGCTTGATGCGGCACCAACATATCAATATCGGTTGGTTTTAGTTTATTGGCCGCCAAACCTTCCATGATGACCTCACTAAATCTAACGACAGCATTTTTAAAAACAAACTGTCCGTTCATTATCGGATAATACGATTCATCGTTTGGGTCATTGTCGGCAACAATATCATTTACCCATCTACCCCCCATCCCAGGTGCCAACAGCGCTAATTCAGCGGCATGCTGACCTTCTGAGTGCAGGTGCGTAGATAAGATTCCTTGCGTATTGTCCTCTTCCCTTCCCAGGACGGCCGCTCCAGCACCATCCCCAAAAATAACGGAAACGGCTCGGCCCCTAGTGGTCATGTCGAGTCCATGTGAGTGCAATTCGGATCCGATGACCAGAATATTTTTGTACATCCCACTTTTGATATACTGATCTGCGACAGAAATGGCATAAACGAATCCGGAACATTGGTTCCTAATGTCAAGGGCCCCCACAGTGTCGATTCCAAGATCACGTTGTACCAGTACCCCCGGGCCAGGAAAATAGTAGTCTGGGCTTAAGGTCGCAAAAACGATAAAGTCGATTTCATTCTTATCGATACCTGCGCGTTCAATGGCCACTTTGGCCGCTTTAACACCCATGGTGGTCGTGGTATCCCCACTTCCTTTTACGACATGTCGTCGTTCTTTGATACCTGTTCTTTCCTGGATCCAAGCATCATCGGTGTCCATAACCTTTGATAGTTCATTATTGGTAACGATATTCTCGGGTACATAGAAACCTAGTCCCTTAATTTTTGAATTGTACATTATATTGTTGTTTGGCTAGCTGAACTGTCAGTTGCGCGTAAAAGTAATCACTAAGATAATTAAAAATACATATTAAGAACTTCTATGTGATATTGAACCAATGCATTCAAAATCTTGGAAACCATGACAATGGATGGATTTATGAATCCTGAACGAGCGACTTGCGCAAAAGAATCGATATAAACCAATAGATCTGTATTATAAAAAAAGTGCCCTCGAGAAAGGGCACGTCTTCAACAACCTAACCAATAAATAATCAGACATGATTATGGGTTTCAAATCTATTTCATAGCAATTCTTAACACCACAAAATCATCCCCCAAATATAATAATGTTTAACTTATTTATATATTTATTAAACAAAATGTTTTGTTAAACTTTTAAAGCCATGCTGATTTGACAATTTAAAAGGGATTGATATGCGTCATTGGGCAACTTCCTCTGATTTTTTTGTGCCAGTTTGTCACCCCAGTGCATTGTGGTATTTTTTTTGACAAGCCTAGACTGTAATAAATACACTAACGAAGATTCCGACATTGGAAGCAACATAAAAATAACATCTAATTATTATGGCTACAGGCAAAATAAATGTATCAGTTGAGAACATTTTTCCGCTTATCAAAAAATTCTTGTACAGCGACCACGAAATATTTCTTCGTGAACTTATCTCCAACGCTACTGACGCTACTTTAAAACTAAAGCACATGACCTCAATTGGGGAGGTAAAAGTTGACTATGGCAATCCTATTATCGAGGTTAAGGTCGATAAGAAAGGAAAGAAACTCCATATTATTGACCAAGGCATTGGAATGACCGAGGAGGAAGTCAAAAAATATATCAATGAGGTGGCCTTCTCTGGCGCCGAGGAATTTTTGGACAAGTATAAAGACTCTGGGAAAGATGCTGGCATTATCGGGCACTTCGGTCTTGGCTTTTATTCGGCATTTATGGTCGCTTCGAAGGTCGAGATCCTCACCAAAAGTTATCAGGATTCCCCTGCAGTGCACTGGACCTGTGATGGGTCTCCCAAATTTAGTTTGAAAAAGGGCCAAAAGGAAGACCGGGGCACCGAGATTATTTTGCATATCGCGGACGATTCCAAAGAATTTCTAGACAACAACCGAATTACCGAACTGTTGCGGAAATACAATAAGTTCATGCCCATCCCCATTAAATTTGGCACCAAAACAGAGACCCTCCCCAAACCAGAGGGGGCTAAAGAAGAAGACAAAGCGCCCACCAAGGAAGTAGACAATATCATCAACAATCCCAATCCGGCGTGGACCAAACAGCCCACCGATCTAAAGGATGAAGATTATAAAAGTTTTTATAGGGAGCTGTATCCAATGCAATTCGAGGATCCCTTGTTCCACATCCACCTGAACGTTGACTATCCTTTCAATCTAACGGGAATCTTATACTTTCCCAGATTGACGAACGACCTTAATATTCAAAAAGACAGAATCCAGTTATACCAGAACCAAGTTTATGTAACGGATAATGTTGAGGGCATTGTGCCAGAATTCCTGACCATGCTTCGCGGAGTCATAGATTCCCCGGACATTCCCTTAAATGTCTCAAGATCATATTTACAGGCAGATGGCGCGGTCAAAAAAATCTCGTCTTACATCACGCGAAAAGTAGCGGATAAATTACAAGCACTCTTTAAAAACAACCGTGAAGATTTTGAGAAGAAGTGGAACGATATTAAAATCGTCATAGAGTACGGAATGTTATCCGAGGATAAATTCTTCGAGAAAGCAGACAAATTTGTGCTTTACCCAACCGTCGATGGCAATTATTTTACCTTTGAAGAGCTACAGGAAAAAACTAAGGCCCTCCAAACCGATAAGGACGACAAACTGGTCATTCTTTACGCTTCCGACAAAGAGTCCCAACACAGCTACATCGAATCCGCCAAAGCAAAAGGATATGAAGTACTATTGATGGATTCGCCTAT
>JBBKWR010000189.1:0-3153 GCA_037969055.1 Flavobacteriaceae bacterium
AGGCCAAAGCAGTCACCATCGCTGCTGCTTTGGAGATCGGGCGTCGAAGGAGGGAAGAGGATGCCCTAAAAATAGCCAAGATAAACAGCAGTAAAGACGCCTTTGAACTGCTACAGCCCGTCATGGGCGATCTCTTGCACGAGGAGTTCTGGATCGTATATTTGAACAATGGTAATAAGGTAATGCTTACCGCACAGTTGAGTAAGGGAGGCATCACTGGTACCGTTGTAGATGTTCGTCTCGTTTTGAAACAGGCCCTCGAAATCGGGGCGGTGGCGTTGATATTGGCACATAACCATCCCTCGGGTACTTTAAGGCCCAGTAATGCGGATAAGGAGATAACCCAGAAGTTAAAGTCAGCAGCCAAGGCCCTTGATATAAAAGTTTTGGACCATTTGATCATAACCCAAACAGATTACTTTAGTTTTGCCGACGGAAATGTATTGTAGAGAACCGTGAGTTCAACCACCAAACATTTTAATTCATAAAAAGAACCCAACCGTAAAAATTGGGACTAACGTACAGCTTGCTGACAAAGGAATTTCCAGTATGTTATTGATCTATACCCATAAGATAACCCCACGCTTCACTTATATTATGAAGCAACTGTTTACCAAGATTTTGGGTATCGAAATCATATTTACCACCAAGGTTGAAGATTTTATCAAACATACGGGTCCCAAGATTACCTATACGAAACAGCCGCTGCAGAACGAATTCTTTATCAGGAGCAATGACCTTCTTTTTGAACAGGGCATCAATGATCTACAAATAAATGTTGGGGATTGGGAGGGGATTCCTTGTTTTTTTAGCACTGGGGAACGCAGCAATATTCCTTTCGACATCTTTTCGGCAAGTTTTTACCTGTTGAGCAGATATGAAGAGTATTTACCACATGTAAAGGATATCCACGGGCGGTTTCCCCCAAAAGAGAGCTTGGGCTTCCGCAATAATTTCCTTAAAATTCCTGTAGTCGATCATTGGGCATTCAAATTGTTAGATAAACTTAAAATGCGCTTTCCAGATATAGATTACCATAAAAGGGAGTACCGCTACACATCGGTTATTGATGTTACCGCATCGCATTGCTATGCCCATAGGGGATTTTTAAGAGGTAGTGCAGGGCTATTTTTAGATTTGGTCACCCTAAAATTAAATCGTGTAATACCGCGAATTAGAACATGGTTCGATCCAACTAGTGATCCCTACAATAACTTTTCGACCTTAATTGACATACATAAGAAATACAAGGTAGACAGTATGTTCTTTTTTCAGTTTGCCGACTACTCGACCTATGATAAAAACGTTTCGCCCAATAGTAACCGGTTTCAGTATTTGATCAAGTCGGTCGCTGATTATAGTACGGTTTCCCTTGCTGCCTCCTACAGTTCATTCAAGGATATTGAGCTTTTGCGCTATGAGAAAAAACGATTGGCCAACGTCCTCAACAGGCCGGTTAATTTTGCAAGAATGCGGTATAATCGGGTCGATATTCCTACAACTTATCGAAATTTGGCCGATTCGGAATTTACCGGCGATTATACCATGGGATATACCCATGAAATAGGCTTTAGGGCAGGTACCTGTACCCCTTTTTATTTTTATGACATAAGTTTGGAAATACAACAGCCCATACGCGTACATCCATTTGCGATGCACGACTATGCCTTTGCCAACCACAAGAGCATGGCGGTGATATTGGAGCAGGTAAAGAGGTTATATCAGCAGGTAAAAGAAGTTAACGGATCTTTTGTGACCGTGTTTTCGAATGAATTGATCGGGGGCACCCAAAAAGTAGATTGGATGGACCTATACATCAACGTTATAAAAGAATATCATGTATAAGCAGAGGGTCACGGATGTGTTTTTTGATCTGGACCACACTTTGTGGGACTTTGAAAAAAATTCTGCCCTTACTTTTGAAAAGATCTTGCAGGAAAATCAGATTAGGGTTGACCTTTCAGATTTTCTAAAAGTCTATGTTCCCGCTAATTATGCATTTTGGAAATTGTACCGCGAAGAACGGATTACCAAGGAAGAATTACGCTATCAACGCTTAAAATCAGTATTTGACGGACTCAAATACGAATTAACGGATACGACCATTCATCATTTGGCAGACCAGTATATTCAACATTTGCCCTCCTTTAACCATCTTTTTCCAGATGCAGTCGAAATCTTAGACTATTTAAAACCCAACTACCACCTTCATATTATTACCAATGGATTTAAGGAAATACAGGATCAAAAGCTCAAAAATTCCAATATATGGGTATATTTTGACCAGGTCATCAATTCCGAGATGGCAGGGGTGAAAAAACCAAATCCGTTTATTTTTGAACTTGCGTTGCGTAAGGCGGCTACTTCTCCCGATCGGTCGATTATGATAGGGGATAGTTTGGAGGCCGATATCCAAGGCGCGATAGCGGTCGGACTCCATGTGCTGCACTTTAACTCCGATAAGGGCCCAAAGCATGATTATTGCCATATGATTCATGGGCTACATGAAATAAAAACCTATTTATAGAGTTATTATAAACGTATTCGGATTGCGCAATAATACTTATAATTAAGGCTTTGTTAATGAAAGGAAATGGCAAGTTATTGGCGCTTTTTTTAGTGCTGTCCACTTTTTTTTTGTCCTGTACGGCAAAACAAGACTTCAACCAGTACGATGATCTTAACCTCGAACCCATTTTTATAGGAAGTATCCTTTATGCAGAAGCCCCCGAGCGTAGTATTAATTTGGTGACGCAGACTAATTTTTATACCTGGGACTTTAATTTCGATGCTTTTAGCTCCAATATATTTTCTGAAAGGGTGATTGAGGGTACTGTGACCTATATTGTAGAAAACACCACCAGTAAAGATCTTGAAATTACGGTAGAGTTCTTAGACGCGGGCGGGGCCATTCTGGATACTGAAATAATCACCGTACAGCCAGCACCTACACCAATAATACAACGCGATATTTTTTACGGTCCGGGGGGGCGGAGCATTGATATAATCAAAAACACTTCAGGCATAAGGGTTAGCGCTTTAAATTTAGGGGATAGCACTAGCACTTCAAGTCTCCCCGATCCCATGGTAACGCTTAAATCTAGCGGCAAATTCAAAGTAAGGGTAAAATGAGAAAATCATTTCTTCAAATTT
>JBBKWR010000190.1:0-9146 GCA_037969055.1 Flavobacteriaceae bacterium
AAATCAATTGGTCCAGGGACCTGGACAATAATTGGCAGTAAATTAAATCAATATGGAATGTGGCTGATCTTTGAATTTTATGCTAATGGCAAAAACAAACGATAGTTTAACATTATGTTTTGATTTATAAGTTGATTCTGGTATAATTGATTATTTTTGTAAGGTAATTTAACCTTGGTACAAGGTCAAGGATTGTTTTTTTGCTGAATTGGCGTAACAAAATAATTCATATTGGTACTTACTGTTTAAATGCTTTGCAACGCAGAACAAGAACAAAATTATGAAACTGCCAATCCAATATGTACAGTCTTAGATCATGTTTTATTTAAGAATATGAATGTCCTAGGACTATCTATCCGATGGAATTGCACACAAAGGGCGCCAGACCAACTTGTTGGATTTTGGTGTTTTGTTCGATTATAGGTTTCGGGGGAACTACCTTGATCAGCACCTAGTGGGCGATATCGATTTTGATACATCGGCGGACTGTACGGATTGGCAGTATTATATTAACAAATTACCTTATTCTTACCCTCCTGTAGTTGTCTGGCGTCACTTAATCCTAGTGGCCTATTTCCTAAAACATCAAATACGTCGATCTATTGGCCCATACGCTGCATTAATTGTAGAAAATTCATTACTTTTTAAGGATAACGAACAGATTTTGCCTGCTATGGGGAAGATAAGACGTATTGCCATCTCTACGGAATTACTTTTTTGGAATATTTTATTGATGGCTAATGCCATTGCATTTTCCCAATCCCAGATTACCTTTCGGCAATTATCGGTAAAGGAGGGCCTTTCCCAAAATAGTGCTATCTCTATCACCCAAGACAGTACTGGCTATCTTTGGATCGCCACTCAAGACGGCTTAAACAAATACGATGGCCGGCAATTTACCATTTTACCATTCACTTTTATTGACATTACCAAACCCAATTACAGTAACCTTGGTAAGGTATATACAGATAAAGACGGCGCACTCTGGATAGTACCTTCCAATCGCATTCCCTATAAGCTTAACTACAATACCCAGAAATTTGAGCCCCTGCCCATTATCCAGGATGCCAGCGCAATCTATCAAGATCTGGAAGGAAATTATTGGATCGGCACATACCAATCTGGGCTCTATTATCTGGAAGGTGGTACAACGACTCCCAAATTATTTCTGCCACCATCCGTTATCAAGGGTACGGTATTCAACATTGGCCAGCATCCCAAGGGCCATTTAATGATGGCCACCAAGGATCATATTATGGAACTCAATGTCCAAACCAAAAGCATCGCCTACATCTCCCCTAAAACTGTGCCAGGGTTGGCTCAAGAGATCAATTTTAGCGACCTCGTATTTGATAAACATGGTGATACATGGATTGGCACTTATGGAGACGGACTCTATCATATTGAAAATAATAGTTCTGACTTAATGCACCTGACAGCTACCGATAAGATGCCTGACTTGCCACGAAATCTGAATATTTTGGATCTTCATATAGACACAAAAAACAGGCTCTGGATCGCTACTTATGGTGAGGGTCTGTATATGTTAGACCTCGACAAAAAAAACTTACAGCATTTTCTCCCGGAGAAGCATAACCCAAGGACCTTGCATTATAAGGATATCTTATGTATTTATGAGGACTATTCGGGTACCATGTGGTTTGGAACAGATGGGGCCGGAATAAGTTATTATGATGAGTATTTGGAAAAATTCAACTCGGTGACCAATTACCAGACCCCGGAGGGTATCAGTATAGATGTGGTGCGTTCCATTGTGGTTGACAAAGACAGCACGGTTTGGATAGGGACTTCAGGAAAAGGGCTTACCCGCTACCATCTCAAGGGCTCTCAATGGCAAACCTTTACTGCTGCTGCCACAAAAAAAAATGCCTTGGCTTCTAACCGGATTATGAGCCTTTTGATAGACGATGCCCAAAATCTATGGATTGGCACACAGGATGCTGGGCTTAGCATATATCATTCCAATGGAGACTTCGACCATTATGATATGAATTCCAAGATTACCCTTTCTGCAAAAACCATCTGGAATATTTTTAAGGATAAGGATCATAACATTTGGTTGGGCACCAGAGAAAACGGCCTCATACAATTTGACCTTCAAAAAGGTGAAGTTCAAAAATACACCTTCCGCCCAGGGGCAAAAAATAGCCTGCCAAGCAATAATATACGGGTGATCACCGCAGACGATAAAGGTAAATTATGGATTGGCACCGAAGCAGATGGCATTGTTTTGTTCGACAGGGACAACAAGACATTTACCCCATTTAACAATAATGAAAACTCATCATTATCAAGTAAAAACATCAAATCGCTCTACTTCGACCCCTTGGGGATACTCTGGGTAGGGACCGGGGGGGGAGGTCTGAATGCGTATGATATTAAAAAAAATAAGTGCTTTTCCTATACAGTTAAAGAAGGGTTGGCCAATAATGTCATCTACGCCATATTACCTGATGAACAAGGCAACTTGTGGTTGAGCTCCAATAAGGGAATTACAAAATTTAGACCGGGCAACAAATTGACAGATGCGCCTGTTATTGTTAATTACAACAACTACGACGGTCTTGCCACAGAATTTAATACGGGGGCCTATTTTAAAGACGCTCAAGGAAATCTCTATTTTGGCGGACTTGAAGGATTCTATTGGTTTAATCCGGATGAAATTAAAAATAACATCATCTTGCCCAAAACCACTATCACTGGTTTTGAAGTGGCCAATTCATCCTACCCCTTGAAGGAAGACACCCACCTAAGGCACAATCAGAATACACTTACATTTTCATTTTCTAGCCTACAATATTCCCTGCCAGAAAAAAATTTTTACCAATACAAATTGATCAATTATGATGACGATTGGGTATTTGCCGGGAACACCAATTTTGCACGTTACTCCTTTGTGCCCCCGGGCGATTATGAGTTCCAGGTTAAATCCAGCAACTATGACGGCGTATGGAACCAACAACCCGTAAGTTTTGCTTTTACCATTGCCGCGCCATGGTATCTGACAAACCTGGCGAAGGGATTATATGTCATTTTGATCTTGATGACCGCATTTTTGATTTACCGATATATAAAATGGCGCTGGAAAATGAAACTGGACATGCAATTATCCGAGGAAGAAGCGAACCGACTGCAGCGCCTGAATGATTTTAAGTCTAAGTTGTACACAGATATTTCCCATGAATTTCGCACCCCACTTACCCTGATCGCCGGCCCTGTGGATGCGAAATTGAGTGAGGGCAATTTGTCCGAAGGCGACATTGCCAATTTTTCCATGATTAAACGAAATACAAACCGGCTGATCTCCTTGGTTGACCAGCTTTTGCACTTGGCCAAACTGGAAAAGGGCAAAACCAATTTGAAGATCATCCGTGGCGATCTAGGACTTTTTCTGAGTGTCCTGGTGCGTTCTTTTGAACATATGGCCCATCAAAAAAATCTGCGATACAGTTTCCAAATTGCTACGCTGGATAATGTTTGGTTCGATGGCGATGCCATAGAGAAAATCGTCACCAACCTTTTGTCCAACGCGTTAAAATATAGTCCAACCAATGGAATTTGCCAAGTGAACGCTTTTAAGGATGGGGCCATGGTTCAGATAAGTATTAAAAACACAGTTACCGAGGTCTCCGAAAATGAATTGGAAATAATGTTCAATCGGTATTATCAAAAAGATGAATATTCCGACGGAGCGGGTGTAGGGCTTTCCCTTGTGAAAGAATTGGTATTGCTCTATAAGGGCGAAATCACGGTGACATTGGAAGACGGGCCGCTGATTCATTTTAAGGCAAACCTGCCAATAGAGCGGGCTTCTTTTAACGAAATGGACATTGTTGAAACCGAAATGGCAAACCAAGATGGAAATGGAAAGGATTCTGAGGTTCAAAGCCCTGTGATGGATGCGGTTGAAATGAAGGAGGAAACCAAAGATCTCCCCCTTGTTTTGGTCGTGGACGATCATGATGAAATTCGGGATTTTCTGCGCTCCGTTTGGAAACATAGATATAGGTTGTTTGAAGCAGAAAATGGCAGGAAAGGGATAAAAAAAGCATTGGAAACTGTACCTGATCTGATTCTTTCCGATATCCGTATGCCAATTTGTGATGGCATTGAATTATGCAATACCCTTAAAGCCGATGAGCGCACTTGCCACATCCCCATTATTTTACTTACGGGCAGTTCCGGTGAAGAAAATGAACTACGTGGATTACAGACAGGGGCAGACGATTTTGTTACCAAGCCATTTAATCTCAAAATTCTTGAAAAAAGGGTAGACAACCTGATAGGGACTAGGAAGGCATTAAGAAGTCGCTATAGCCAGGAGATAATCCTTAAGGCAAAGGACATCGCCATCACTCCTACCGACGAAGTGTTTTTAAAAAAGGTGCAACAGTTATTGGACGATAAACTAGCCGACCCCGCATTTAATGCCGTAGCCTTCAGCAAAGGAGTAGGTATGAGTCGCATGCAACTACACCGGAAATTATTGGCATATACCGGGCTCAGTACCACAGCATTTATACGCTCACAACGATTGAAACAAGCGCTTCATATTTTGAAGACTTCCGATGCCTCTGTAAACGAGGTAGGTTATGCAGTGGGCTTTAATACCCCCTCGTATTTTATAAAATGCTTTAAGGAGGCCTTTAAGAAAACCCCCGCCGAGTACCTTGCCAATACAAATAATTAGAATATTCGCTACCCTGTTACATTTCTTCCATACTTCGTTACATATGTGATACCCTTTCTTAGCGCTGCATTATACTTTTGACATAAGAATTTAAAGTTATAGTAATGAGAGCCCCAATTAACGTACTGCAAACAGAGGGTAGGTCCTTTACAGATGATGCGCAGCAAAATTCTGTTAAGATGCGGTCCAAAGGATTACTTTTTACCGACGAATATCATACCAATGAAATGTCACTAAATAAAATAGGTACTGCCCTGGTTTTTATTTCCATGATGGCCATATCAATAAGTTTGATTACCCTGGCTTTGATTTCCATTAAAACGTAAGCCCTTGCAGTCTGAATACGCTAATAGTGGGTTCCCTCAAAATGGTAATTCCCCGGCTATCTGAATAGTATTAATAATGCTGTGGGGATTTGAAATAGAATGGCTTTAATAGTGGTGCCCCAGCGGGGATATTCTGTTCTTCAAAATTCAGCGTAAGCGCATAAGAAACTACTCTTCAAAGAAACTTAAAAAATACGCCTATTTAGAAGATTTGTTGTGATCGCACAATGGCAAATCGCTAGTTTAGGTATAAAATGTAGCTTATAATCAATACGTTACAAAATGCTCGATACGCGGATTCCATCTTCCAAATTCCCTTTCAAGGCCGCAGCAGCGGTCATCGTTTTCCTTATATGATGTACCGCTCGGTCCATGAACTTTACCCATAACTTTTCGAATATTTCTTGGGGTAATGGCATAGGCCGTTTTCCCATCAAAATGTAAGCACATGAGCGCAATTCTAAAGATGATGTTTTTGTTGGTGGCCACCCGGATGGCTTTTTCGTCGCATGGGTTAGGACCATGGATTAGAAAGCGGGTTTGGTGAGCTCCTATCTGCCATCAAAAAAGCAAGACCAAAAAGTATTTTCTATTATACTCTTTGGTCTATTTTTTTTCTGATAATTTTTGTAGAATTCATAAATATTTTAAAATAGCAATGAACATCACCAGTGAACCTACATTTCAACATACGATGTTAAAAACTTTGTGATGCTATTCCTAAATCCGGCTTTATAAACCGAGCCTTTTTTTCAATCTTTGTAAGCCAGCCCCCCGGGTAAACATTCAGCCTTTTTTCACTAACCATAAAATATTGAACATTATGTCCACCGCAGTTGAGCCCATTTTAGACAAGAACGATGATCGCTTTGTAATCTTTCCGATAAAGCATCATGACCTTTGGGAATGGTACAAAAAATGTGAGGCCTGCTTTTGGACGGCGGAAGAAATCGACCTGCACGAAGACCAGAACGATTGGAACAACAAGTTAAGCGAGGACGAGCGCTATTTCATCAAACATATTTTGGCTTTTTTCGCAGCTTCAGATGGGATCGTCAATGAAAATTTAGCGGAAAACTTCGTGAGCGAGGTACAGTACGCCGAAGCGAAATTTTTCTATGGCTTTCAGATCATGATGGAGAATATCCATTCTGAAACCTATTCGCTTTTGATCGACACCTATGTAAAGGACGAAAAAGAAAAGAACATCCTCTTTAAAGCCATTGAAAATTTTCCAGCGATCAAGAAAAAAGCGGATTGGGCCCTAAAATGGATCGATTCCCCAAGTTTTGCGGAACGCCTGATCGCTTTTGCGGCAGTAGAAGGTATTTTCTTTTCAGGAGCGTTCTGCTCTATCTTCTGGTTGAAGAAAAGAGGCCTGATGCCAGGACTCACTTTTTCCAACGAATTAATTTCGAGGGACGAAGGCATGCATTGTGATTATGCCGTGCACCTTCACAACAAGCATTTGATCCACCCCGTACCCAAAAAACGCATCCGCGAAATCTTGGTGGACGCCCTTAATATTGAACGTGAGTTTATTACGGAATCACTTCCTGCCAGCCTGATCGGAATGAATTCGAAACTAATGACGCAATACCTTGAGTTCGTTACCGACCGTTTATTGGTGGAGCTCGGATGTGAAAGAGAATATAATGCCACCAATCCGTTCGACTTCATGGATATGATTTCCCTCCAGGGCAAGACCAATTTCTTTGAGAAAAGGGTTTCCGAATATCAAAAAGCAGGGATATTGAACAAAGAAATGGATGAGGATGCGCAGAAAATAAGTTTCGACGCAGACTTTTAAAAAGCATTTGATTCCTGCAGCCAACTTATTTTGGCGTGTGCCGGTCACAACCAGCACTCGAATAAAAATATGCTAAGCTGAACCATTCGGGCGGAATACGGGCCGACTGTTAAAGAACACTGGAAGATTTTCCATGTCAGAAAATCAAATAATAGAATCGTCAGGTTTCCTAGACCTTGACCCAACCATAACCACTAAAAAATTTGTAGCCAATGTATGTAGTAAAAAGAGACGGAAGAAAAGAGCTGATCATGTTCGACAAGATCACGGCCAGGGTTCGAAAATTATGTTATGGCCTAAACGGCCTTGTAGATCCCCTAAAAGTAACCATGCGTGTTATAGAAGGCCTTTATGACGGGGTAACCACCTCTGAGCTGGATAACCTTGCAGCCGAAATTGCGGCCACCATGACCACATCGCATCCCGATTATGCAAAATTGGCGGCACGTATCTCTGTTTCCAACCTACATAAAAATACCAAGAAGTCGTTCTCTGAAACAATGAACGACTTGTATACTTATGTTAATCCGAGAACTGGCAAAAAAGCACCCTTACTTTCGGATGAGGTACATAAGGTAATTGCCGCTAACGCCGAACATCTTGATTCCACCATTATTTACAACCGAGATTTTGGCTACGATTATTTTGGTTTTAAAACCTTGGAACGTTCTTATCTTTTAAAATTGAACGGAAAGATCGCGGAACGGCCCCAACATATGTTGATGAGGGTTGCGGTCGGAATTCATTTAGAGGATCTTGAATCGGCCGTTGAGACCTATGAACTCATGTCAAAAAAGTTCTTTACCCACGCCACCCCTACCCTGTTCAATTCAGGCACACCGAAACCCCAGATGTCTTCTTGTTTCCTGCTATCAATGAAGGATGATAGTATCGATGGCATATACGATACCCTTAAAAATACGGCCAAAATTTCCCAATCTGCTGGGGGCATTGGCCTGTCAATCCATAATATCAGGGCCACTGGATCTTATATCGCTGGTACCAACGGCACTTCCAACGGAATTGTGCCCATGTTACAGGTTTTTAATGACACGGCAAGGTACGTGGATCAAGGGGGCGGAAAACGTAAGGGAAGCTTTGCCATCTATATGGAACCATGGCATGCAGATATCTATGAGTTTCTAGATTTGAAAAAAAACCACGGGAAAGAAGAGATGCGTGCGCGTGACCTGTTCTATGCGATGTGGATTCCCGATCTGTTCATGAAAAGGGTAGAAGCCAATGTGGATTGGACCCTGATGTGCCCAAACGAATGTCCGGGCCTCTTTACCAATCACAGTGAAGCCTTCGAGGAATTATATATAAAATACGAAGCCGAAGGAAAGGGTCGCAAGACAGTACGGGCCCGAGAACTTTGGGAAAAAATCTTGGAGTCACAAATAGAGACGGGCACTCCGTACATGTTGTATAAAGATGCGGCCAATCGCAAGAGCAACCAGAAAAACCTCGGCACCATTCAATCTTCCAATTTATGTACGGAGATCATGGAGTATACCTCCTCTGATGAGATTGCCGTTTGTAATTTGGCTTCCATTGCGCTACCCATGTTCATCAAAAATGGGGAATTCGACCATAAGGAACTTTATAAAGTCACCAAAAGGGTCACCAAGAACCTTAACAGGGTCATCGATCGCAACTATTATCCTGTCAAAGAGGCCGAGAATTCCAACATGCGCCATCGACCTATCGGGCTCGGGGTACAGGGATTGGCCGATGCTTTTATCATGCTGCGCCTGCCCTTCACGAGCGATACCGCCAAAAAATTGAATCAGGAAATTTTTGAAACCCTTTATTTTGCCGCGGTTACCGCTTCAATGGAAGCCGCTAAAGAGGAAGGTCCATACTCAACGTATAAAGGTTCGCCGATTTCTAAAGGGGAGTTCCAGCACAATCTATGGAATATCAAGGACGAAGAGCTATCTGGCCGATGGGACTGGAAGAAACTTCGTAAGGATGTTATGAAGCACGGGGTACGGAACTCTTTATTGGTAGCTCCTATGCCCACAGCTTCCACTTCCCAAATATTGGGCAATAACGAATGTTTTGAACCTTATACTTCGAACATTTATACCCGAAGGGTATTGTCTGGGGAATTTATCGTGGTGAACAAGCATTTATTGGAGGATCTGGTATCACTTGGCCTTTGGAACGAGAGCCTAAAACAGGAACTCATGCGTGCCAATGGCTCCGTACAGGACATTGATATAATTCCTGAGGATATCAAGGAATTGTATAAAACAGTATGGGAACTGAGCATGAAAGATATCATTGATATGAG
>JBBKWR010000191.1:0-43197 GCA_037969055.1 Flavobacteriaceae bacterium
AGTTGGCCTACTAGGACTCGAACCTAGAACGACTGGACCAAAACCAGCTGTGTTGCCAATTACACCATAGGCCACTATGGCTTTAGAGGGTGCAAATTTAGAACAAAGTTTGGTTTGCACAAACATTTTTGCCTACAATAACCCAATCGCCTGATCAAAAAGTGTAAATTGCTTTTTAGGGCCACTTGTCTCCTTGACCGGGTTGCCAATCAACGGTATGACAAATCCAGACCCCAGACATTGTTTGCCATTGCAGGCGGGTATAGAACGCTTCAAGGGTTCAGCTGAATCGCATGTTAAAGCTTTAATAATAATACCTACCCATATCTATATAAATTAGTAAATTCGCCCCATCGGTAAAACCAATACCTTCATGTTTGCAAAGAATTTCGAAAAATGGGACACCATCCTTGGGTGGATCGTCTTTTTTATAGCCTTAACCGTTTATGCTATTACCGTTGAGCCCACCAACAGTTTTTGGGACGCAGGGGAATACATTGCCACTTCGGCAAAACTGCAGGTGGGCCACCCTCCTGGAGCCCCACTATTGCAAATGATCGGTGCTTTTTTCTCCATGTTTGCCCTCTCCGACGACCAAGTCGCACGGATGGTCAACTACGTCTCCGGGGTCTCGAGCGCATTTACCATATTGTTCATGTTCTGGACCATTACCAATCTAACCAGAAAGTTGATTGCCAACACCGAAAAGCTTACCAATGGTGCTGCCATAGCCATATTAGGGAGTGGTATCGTTGGGTCTCTGGCCTTTACTTTTTCAGATAGTTTCTGGTTTAATGCCGTCGAGACCGAAGTATATTCCATGGCCAGTTTTATCATGGCCCTTTTATTATGGTTGGGCCTCAAATGGACGGATACCTTGGAAGATGAGCGTGGCAATCGGTGGCTGGTGCTCATCTCATATGTAGTAGGACTTACCTTTGGGATTCAGTTCATGGGCTTTTTGGCCATCCCTTCCATTGGGCTGCTCTACTACTTTAAAAGATACAAGACCACCACGGTCAAAAACTTCCTGCTGGCCAATATCCTGGTCGTGGCCCTGTTGATGCTGGTCTATAAATTCTCATTGACCTATGTATTGAAGGTCTTTGGATGGAGCGAGGTGTTCTTCGTAAACAGCATGGGCCTACCTTTTAACTCAGGCACCCTGATCATGGGACTTGTTTTTATCGCCACATTTTATTTTGCGCTCAACTATACCCGTAAAAACGAGTACAGGACCGCCAATACCATTGTGCTTTGTTTAATGTTCCTGATGCTCGGATTTTCTTCTTGGTTAATGCTTCCAATACGTGCCAACGCACATGTGGTCATCAACGAGAACAATCCGGAAGACGCAAGGGCCTTGCTCGCTTATTATAACCGTGAACAATATCCCGGGGTAGACAGCCCTATTTATGGTGCCTACTATTCCGATACGTTCGCACCTGCTGGGGAACAGGAAGATTCAAAGCCCAAATACGAAAAGGACGAAAAGACAGGTAAGTACGTAATCGTGAATTATTACAAGAACGAACTTCAGGGCCCCAACAAAAAACATGTTGGTATTTTACCACGGATGTGGAGCACGCAGCATGCCGAAAACTACATGAAGTATTTTGGGCCGCTCGATTTTAAAATGAAGCAATCCAACGAAGAACTGCGAAATGCGGTAGACCAAGTTAAGACCGGCTTTGCCAATGGGGAGATCGATGCAGAACAGTACATTAGTTTTATCCGTAGGTTCGATGATTATCTGGAAGTGGAACCCCCATCGGTATGGGACAACGTAAAGTATATGTTCGAATTTCAATTCGGGTATATGTACTGGCGTTATTTTATGTGGAATTTTACAGGGAAACAGAACGACGTACAGGGGCGCTATAATGGCGATGGCAACTGGTTGAGCGGCATCGCCTTCATTGACAGTTGGCGCTTGGGAAGCCAACATAACCTTCCCACTGAGGTATTGGAGAATAAAGGTCGGAATACCTATTTCTTTTTACCACTGATCTTGGGATTGATCGGACTTATTTTCCAAATTTCCAAGAATCCGAAACAGTTTTGGGTGCTCTTTGTGTTCTTTATGTTCACGGGGATCGCCATACAATTCTATACAAATCCGTATATATTCCAACCCAGGGAGCGTGATTATTCCCTTGTAGGTTCCTTTTATATTTTTGCACTTTGGATAGGCATTGGGGTATATGGCCTGTTCGATGAATTCAGAAAGATGCTTTCTCCTAAGATTTTGGCTCCCGCCTTGACCGTTTTGTGCCTGTTGTCGGTACCCGTTGTCATGGCCTACCAAAACTGGGACGATCATGACCGATCGAACCGATTTACAGCCAATTCATCTGCGAAGGCCTATTTGGATTCCTGTCAAAAAGACGCGGGGGCCATCCTTTTCACTATAGGCGACAATGACACCTTTCCGCTGTGGTACGCGCAGGAAATAGAAGGATATATAACATATGTAGGGATTGTTTGTACCTGTCTTTTTGAGACCGATTGGTACATCGATCAGATGAAACAAAAAGCCTATGAAAGCGATCCAATTCCCTCGCAAATCTCGCATGAGAAATACCGATTGGGGTCGAGGGATGTTTTGTACTACCAGAACGTGGACCCTCTTTTCAATAAGGATTTATCGGAAAGCAGATGGAGTATCAAAGATTATATCAATTGGATCGACAGTGATAATCCACAGACAAAATTAAAGCACATTCTAGAAAAACAAAATGCCGACTTGGAGGCCTATTCTGAAAATAGCCTGAACATTGTATACTATCCTACTCACAAAATACGGATTCCGGTTAATAAGAAGAATGTATTGGCCAGTGGCCTGGTTAAAGAAAAAGATTCTAGTTTGATTGTGGATTATATTGATGTTGACCTGCCAAAAAACGCCATCACCAAAAAAAGTATGATGATGTTGGATATTATCGCCAACAATGATTGGAAACGACCGATATATTTTTCGGGTGGAAGTTTCGATGACGCTGAATATATATGGATGAAAAACTACTTGCAATTGGATGGAATGTCCTATAAGTTAGTGCCTATCAAGACCGAAAGGAAAAGTTCCTTTGAAATGGGCAGGATCGATACCGACCTCATGTACGACATCGTTACCAAATGGAATTGGGGAAACTCAGGAAGTCCGAAGGTGTACCACGACGTACAAACCCGTATACAAGGCCTCTCGTACAGGGGTAATTTGGCAAGGTTGATGGAAAAACTATTGGAAGAAAACAAAACGGACAAGGCAAAAGTAATCATCGACTTGGCCATGGAAAAAATGCCCATTGAATATTTCGGTTATTATACTTTCGTCGAGCCTTTTGTGGATGGTTATTATAAGGTTGGGGAAACTACAAACGCCAGGGAACTCTTTAAAAAATTAAAAATCATTTACCAAGAACGGCTCAGCTATTATGCTGGCACCCCATTGGACGAACAGTATGGCAAAATCGACGAGATCATTGCGGATATGGAAGGTTATCGACGTAATATTGATGTACTAATTACCAATAACGACCGGGAATTGGCCGAAAAAGAAACATTGATCTTCAATGAATATATTGATAAGTTTAAGCACTTCTATAAAGATGAGCCAATGGAAGAGCATTTGCCTAACATGGAGACCAATCCTGATATGGAGGACACCCTTCCCATTTCAGATACCAGTAAGATCGACAATACGAAAACGGAGGTTGAATTAATAAATGATTCTGTTTTGGCCCCGCAAGGGAACTAAGAAATCAATAAACTACCAGTTTATGGATGGTGGGCAAACGATACCCTAGGATAAGTCGTCCTATGAATCAATCTTATAAAGGTCTTGATATATTAAGCGTACTCTTTAAGGATTCCAATGAGCGTATTGGCATCTTGTTCCCCGCTTTGCCGCCATACCATTTCCCCTTTTTTGTAGATCATTAAGGTAGGCAACCCTTTAACCCGAAGCGCTTGGGAGAGTTCCTTGTTCTTATCAACATCAATTTTAATAATTTTGCCCTTATCGCCCAAGGCGGCAGCCACGTCCCTGAGAACAGGGTGCATTGCCGTAGATTGCTCGTTCCATTCCGCATAGAAATCCAACAAAACTGGAACCTTTACATCTATAAGCTCACCAAATTTTGACATACGTATACCGTTGGGTTATTGACCAAATGTAATAAAAATTGTTAAATAGCTACCCATACCGAAGGTTTTGTGCCCGTCAAATGGAGTTAAAATCATGTTAACGATTTCTTCTTTAAGGTAATCACCGTTATTTCTGGCCAAATTCCTACCCTTCCTGGATAGCCTAAAAATCCAAAACCTCTATTTACGTTGATAAACTGTCCCATTTCTTCATATATGCCAGCCCATTGTTTGTACCTCCACATTGCAGGACTCCATTTAAACCAACCCGGTATTTCGATTCCAAATTGCATTCCGTGCGTATGCCCACTCAAGGTCAAATGATAATGGTATTCATGCGGAATAACTTCAGCTTCCCAATGCGAAGGGTCGTGGCTCATCAATATCTTAAAATCATGCTTATCGATATCGGCCACCGCTTTGTTGAGGTCGCCCGCCTTTTTGAATCCCCCCTTGCCCCAGTTCTCCACTCCGATAAGGGCTATCTTATCCTCACCTCTTCTTAGATACCTACATTGGTTCAATAGCAAATCAAATCCGATTTCCTGCTGCAACTTTTTAAGATCCGTTAAATTCTGTGACTTTGCTTCTGGGGTATCCCAATCAACATAATCGCCATAATCATGGTTGCCAAGGACGGAAAATACGCCGTCATCGGCTTTTAAAGTTGCGAAAAGATCTTTCCAAGGATGCATCTCTTCGGTCTTGTTATTTACCAGATCACCGGTGAATAGGATGACATCGCTTTTTTGCCTGTTGATCAGATCCACCGCATATTCAATTTTTCGATGATTGTCAAAACTTCCACTATGGATATCGGATATGTGCGTGATCTGGTAGCCATCAAATCCATGTGGCAGGTCGTCGTATTCCATGGTATACTTCAATACCTTAAAATTATATTTACCCTTGTACATCCCCATTAAAAGGGCTCCGAAGGGCACCGCTGCGATTCCCATGGCCAACAAACTCAAAAACCTTCTGCGTTCGGGAAAATCAAACTGTTTTGAAACCCCAAATATTTTGGCATATAGACCGGCCAAGACACGAAAGATATCCTCCGAGAACAAAAATACTACCGTGATTATCTTAAAGGTCAACAAGACCAGCAAAAATCCAAACGCGTAGCTTTTGGGACGGCTCAAAACACGACCCGGGGCATCCCCAAAGGTAAATTGGTAAATAAAATTACCGAGTACGATCAAAGAAAGGGCAATAAAGGTGTAGTAGACCCAGGGATATCGTGTAGTGGTTTTAATGGCCTGCAGGGCATAGAAGCTCAAAACAAGATAGATGGCGATAAATACGATCCAGCGTAACATTTTTTTGTAAAGGTATTTTTTTGAAAATGGTGAAACGTCCTTTTTTAATTTATTTAACGATCGAGACCATCTTTCGAATGATATCCAGATCGGTGATGGCTACTGAGGTATCGCTCAGAAATTGGCTCGAATGCATGGGTATTTTTGGGTCCGCTTGGGAATTTTGATGGATTTTGGTCCCAGAAAGATGTACTACGCCAAAGCCTTTTTTCATAAAATGCGATACATTGCCAGGTCCGATTCCTGCTCCAGGGATAATGGAACATTTCTTGGCTTTTTGATGCAGTTTTTCTAATAATTCGATACCCTCGATAGCAGATTTTTGTTGTCCCGAGCTCAAAATATAATCAACCCCCAGGTCCTCCAATCGAGCTAACGTTTTAATCGGATCAATCACCCAATCGAAAGCCCGATGGAAGGTAAATTTTAGGGAGCCCGAAGCTTTGATCAAAGTTTCGGTACGTTTTTCATCCAGTTCAAAATTTTTATGCAATATCCCACAAACAATGCCATCGAATCCCATCTCAACACATTGCCCAATATCCCGTATCATAACGTCGAACTCCGATTTCGAATAGTTGAAGTCTCCACTACGAGGCCGGATCAGTACATGGATGGGAATCGACACCCTTTCCTTGACGCTTTTTAAAAGTCCTAACGAAGGGGTTATCCCTCCCACTCCAAGCTCACAACAAAGTTCGATCCTATCGGCCCCACCATTTTCGGCATTCAGGGCAGATTCAGTAGAATTGGCGCAGACTTCTATTAGCATTTACTTATATTTAAAGTCCTAAAATTAACCAACCCAACCCTATGAAACGAAGAAATTTTCTGAAAAATTCATCTATAGGCACTGCTGGATTGTTTTCAGTGCCCCTATTAACTTCCTGTGGTGTAAAAAAGGAGGACGAACCTAACATGTCGGCCACATCAATGGCCCTTCGCCCTATAGCGATCTGCACTTGGGACTTTAGCAATGCTTCGGCAAAAGCGTGGCAAGTATTACGAGAAGGAGGGAATTCTTTGGATGCTGTGGAACAGGGTGTCATGGTCGAAGAGGCCGATGTCAACAACCAGACCGTGGGCGTAGGCGGAAGGCCAGATCGCGATGGAAACGTTACACTGGATGCCTGTATCATGGATAAAAATGGAAATTGTGGTGCGGTGCTCTGTTTGCAAAATATAGCCCATCCCATCTCAGTGGCACGAAAGGTCATGGAAGATACCCCACATGTAATGTTGGCAGGAAAAGGGGCGGAACAATTCGCTTATGAAAAAGGGTTTGATAAAGTAAATCTTCTGACTGAAAAATCGAAACAAGAATGGATGGAATGGAAAAAGACATCCCAATACCAGCCCGTAATCAACATAGAAAACCACGATACCATTGGTATGCTGGCCATTGATCAGAAAGGAGATATTGCAGGGGCCTGTACTACGAGCGGCATGGCCTACAAAATGGCGGGAAGGATCGGGGATTCGCCCATCATCGGGGCGGGACTATATGTAGACAACGAGGTCGGCGGGGCAACGGCAACTGGGGTCGGGGAAGAAGTGGTACGCACCGTTGGTAGTTTTCTCATCGTTGAGTTGATGCGCATGGGCAAATCGCCCCAAGAGGCCTGTGAGGAAGGGGTTAAACGCATCCTGGCAAAAAATGGTGACCAACCTGATTTTCAGATAGGATTTATTGCAATTAACAAAAAAGGCGAAACAGGCGGGTATTGCATACAGCCAGGCTTTACCTACAGGACCTATTCTGAGAACGGACATGTAAACAATCCTGCCGGTTCACATATTAAATCTTAATTTTTCGAGATAAGCACATAATCTTCGTAGTTTTGAAATTCTTCAATTTTTATTAAAATGGCAGAACAAAAAAGACTTTTTTTACTCGATGCGTTCGCCCTCATTTTTCGTGGCTACTACGCCCTGATCAAAAATCCGAGGGTCAACTCGAAGGGCATGGATACCTCAGCTATCCTAGGATTTATGAATTCTTTGTTCGACGTGATCAAGCGTGAAAAACCTGATCATCTCGCTGTTTGTTTTGATAAAGGAGGCAGTGTTGAACGCACCGAAATGTTCCCAGAATATAAAGCTAATCGGGATGAGGCCCCCGATGCCATCAAAATAGCGGTCCCTTTTATCCAGGATATCCTAAAGGCCATGCACATTCCGGTGATCGAGCTGGAAGGATGGGAGGCAGATGACATCATCGGCACCTTGGCCAAACAGGCTGAAAAGGAAGATTACAAGGTATTCATGGTCACCCCCGACAAGGACTTCGGGCAATTGGTCTCTGAAAATATTTTCATGTACCGCCCTGCCCGATTGGGCAATGGCATCGAAATCTGGGGCATTCCTGAGGTGCAAAAAAGGTTTGGGGTATCACGTCCCGAACAGGTTATAGATTACCTGGGAATGATGGGTGATGCGAGCGATAATATTCCCGGATTACCAGGGGTTGGTGACAAAACGGCTAAAAAGTTCTTGGTCGAATTCGGCTCCATGGAAAACCTCTTGGAAAATACAGATAAGCTTAAGGGAGCCATGAAAGTAAAAATTGAGGCCAATAAAGAACTTGGGCTGCTCTCCAAAAAGTTAGCGACCATATGTATAGACTGCGATGTACAGTTCGATGCCAAGGATTATGAACTATCCATGCCAGATACCGACAAAGTCCAAGAGTTGTTCGAAGAACTGGAATTCAGAAGGTTAAAAGACCAGTTCATTAAAATTTTCTCCGGGGAAAGCGACCCGGCTCCCGCAGTTTCCAACGGTGTGGAAAAAGGTAAAAAGCAGGCTCCGCAGGCAGCGGGTAGTGGGCAATTTTCATTGTTTGGAAATGAAGGGAATGCCCCGGCGACCATCAAGGAATTCTCTGGCCGTATGACCATCAATGATGTCCCACACGTCTATCAAACCATCGACCCCGGTATGGGAATGAAGTTGTTCCTACAAAATTTAATGAAGCAAGCCTCTGTATGTTTCGATACCGAGACCACTTCTTTGAATCCGCTGGAAGCAGAATTGGTAGGAATCGCATTTTCCTGGGAAGCGGGGAAGGGCTTTTATCTTCCGTTTCCAGAAAATCGAGCGGAGGCACAAGAGCTCATAGAACAATTAAGGCCGTTCTTTGAGTCAACAACAAACGAAAAAATAGGACAGAACCTAAAATACGATATCAAGGTGCTCGACAAGTACAAGATTCGGGTGAAAGGCACTTGTTTCGACACCATGCTGGCGCATTACTTGATCAATCCAGATATGCGGCACAATATGGATATCTTGGCAGAGGCATATCTAAATTATACCCCTGTCTCGATTACCGAATTGATCGGTAAAAAAGGAAAGAACCAACTGAACATGCGCGACGTTTCCGTAGCACGGCAAACCGAATATGCAGCGGAGGATGCCGATGTAACCTTTCAGTTGGCGCAACACTTTAGACCCGAGTTGGTCGAGGCAAAAACCGAAACGCTCTTCAAAAATATTGAAATTCCCCTTTTGCACGTATTGGCTGATATGGAGCTTGAAGGCATCAATCTTGATGAGGGCTTTTTGAATTCACTTTCAAAAGATTTGGACAGTGACATTTTGGACCTAGAGCAGAAAATTTATAAAGCGGCCGGTGAGGAATTTAACATCGCCTCCCCCAAACAATTAGGGGAAATCTTGTTCGACAAGATGAAGCTGATCGATAAGCCCAAGAAAACCAAAACGGGCCAGTATTCTACGGCGGAAGACGTTCTTTCTTATTTGGCCAAAGACCATAAGATCATCCAGAGTATTTTGGATTATAGGGGGCTCTCAAAACTAAAGAGCACCTATGTCGACGCCCTGCCCACCCAAGTAGAACCTACCACGGGCAGGGTACATACCGACTATATGCAGACCGTTGCGGCGACCGGCCGGTTGAGCAGTAATAATCCAAATCTTCAAAATATCCCCATTCGGACTGAAAGGGGAAAACAAGTGAGAAAGGCTTTTGTGCCTAGGGATGAAAATTATGTGCTTTTGGCAGCGGATTATTCCCAGATCGAGCTTCGGATCATTGCCGCATTGAGTGAGGAGACCACCATGATCGAAGCTTTTAAAAATGGGGAGGACATTCATGCCTCCACCGCATCCAAAGTCTTCAACATCCCCTTATCGGAGGTCACTCGTGAACAACGTAGCAATGCCAAAACTGTAAACTTTGGGATCATCTATGGCGTTTCGGCATTTGGGCTGAGCAACCAAACCGATCTTTCACGTGGGGAAGCCAAAGAATTGATCGAAACGTATTACAAAACCTATCCCAAATTGCGAAATTATATGGCAGAGCAAGTCGATTTTGCGAGGGAACACGGATTTGTGCAGACCGTATTGGGCAGAAGGCGCTACTTAAAGGATATCAATGCGGGCAATCAGGTGGTACGCGGGGCAGCGGAACGCAATGCCATAAACGCACCTATTCAGGGAAGTGCTGCAGATATCATTAAGATGGCGATGATCAATATCCATCAAAAATTAGAAAAAGGGAATTATAAGAGCAAAATGCTCCTTCAGGTACATGATGAATTGGTCTTTGATGCCCACAAGTCTGAATTGGACCAATTGAAGGTGCTGGTCAAATCGGAAATGGAAAATGCTTATATGCTCGCAGTTCCTTTAGTGGTGGAGTTGGGCGAAGGAAACAACTGGTTGGAGGCGCATTGATACTAAAGATCGATAAATTGCGTTGGATAGTAGACATGCACTACATGTTTGGCCCAGACCAGTACTTGAAATGAAAAGAATTTTTGCCCTTTATGTCCTAGGTTTACTTTGCGCACAGATTTCATTTGCACAGACGACGGGAAATGAAAGCACTTCCATTCCCTCGGAACATACGGCCAAAAAAATAAAAGTATTTCCCAATCCAGCCACCAATGTAGTAAACGTACTGGGCCTTATCAATTGTGCCAAAGCCGATATCACCATATCGGATATGTATGGTAATGTGGTTTTAGAATATCATTGGGAAATTAAGAACAATGCCTTGAACCTATCGATATCAGATATTGCTTCGGGTATTTATATGATCAGGATCCGTTCCCAGGAACAATCGGTTGATACCAAGTTCTATAAACAATAGCCGAGCGTACGATTACTCAAATACAAAATTATAGGTGACCGCAAACAATGGACTGTTCATGATCGATAGTTCATAGGTACCCAAGGGACTCCCTAAAAAAATGTCGGAATCAACCGCACCTTGCCGTTGCGAATAATACAGGTTAAATGGGTTGCGCCTGCTGTATACATTATAAACGGTAAAGGTCCAATCGCCCACCCATTTTCTATTGGGGTTACGGCCATACTTTACCTTCCACGAAAAATCCAATCTATGATAGGGCCTTAAGCGCGAATTGTTGCGTTCAATAAAAATGGGGACGTTGATATCCTCTAGGACAAAAACACTGTTGGGAACCGTGTAAGGACGTCCACTTTGGGCCGTAAAATTAAAGCTCCATGTATTAAATTTATCCCCCTCAAAATTAATGGTCCCATTAAAAACATGGGGCCGATCAAAATCGGAGGCGTACCAGTTATTATTGTTGACCCTGTCGGCCAATTTTTCATTTTGGGAACGCAGCAAACTTTTCGAGTAGGTATAATTGAACCAACCGTTGAACGCTCCCCTGGGCTTTTTAAAACTTAGCTCAACCCCGTAAGCCTGGCCTTGGGCCTGCACCACATCCTGCTCCAAAAATTCCGCAAGAAAAAAATCGGCCCCCGGTTTGTAAGTCAAATTATTTGTCGATTCGCGGTAATAACCCTCCAAACCTATTTCTATCCCATTGTCATTCAAATTTTGATAAACCCCAAAGCCATAGGCATCACTTTGCTGTGGTTTAATATGGGGATCTGAGGTTTTCCAACGCGAAGTGGGCAAAGGGGTGGTCGTATTATAGATATTCTGCAAATATTGATTGGTCCTCGCGTAGCTGGCCTTGAGGGAAGTGCTCTCGCCCAATTTCAAGTTTGCGCCCAAGCGGGGTTCCAAACTGTTATAGGTCTTCACGCCGTCCCCTTTACCAAAAACGGTAGATCCCAGTAAAATACCGGTATTTTCATCAAAGGTGGCCTCCTCATAAGGGCCCACGAATACAAAATGGTTAAAACGCAGCCCGCCCGATACGGAAAGATTATTGGTCGGGTTCCAGTTTGCATTGGCATAAGCGGACGCTTCATAACTGGTTTCCGATTCTAATTCAACGGGTATAATACTGTTGCCAAATCCGGGGTCCAAGGCACCTGGTTGTATGACATAACGATTGGTCTGGGCACCTCCATAATAGTCAATGGCATCACTTACTTTTTTGGAATATTCGGATATATAACTTAAGTAGTTGATTGCAGCGCTGTACACGATTTCGTTACTGCTATCCTGTTCGGGAAAAATAGTTTTTGGGGTATAATTACTATATATAAACAAGTTCCTCCAATTCGATTCGTCGTCAAAAGTATGCGTCCAGTTTAAGGTTCCGTTAAGGGTCTGAAGATCATATTGATTGTTCTTTGCATTGATGTTCTGCACTTGACTGATCAGGTCTAACTGATAAAAATCTTTGGAATAAAATCCGGTAAAGGATATCTGGTCATTTTCAGTGGGCAAGAACAAGAGTTTAAGGGTACTGTCGTAAAAATTCGCCTTGGTATCTTTCAGCCTATCCGAAAATAATGGTAGCAAAAACCCAGTCAATCCAGCACGGGCCCCCACATTCAGCATTAATTTATCCTTGATCAGAGGGGTCTCCAATCCCAGCCTGCTCGACACGAGTCCTATCCCCCCGGATAACTTTGTTTTTTCCACATAGGGATTTTTAACCTTGACATCCAACACAGAAGTAATCCTTCCTCCATAACGGGCGGGAATATTGGCACGGTAAAGGTCGACGGTAGAGATCATATCAGGTGTAAAAACAGAAAAGAGTCCGAATAAATGCGTAGGATTAAAAACAGGTGCATAATCGTACAACAATAGATTCTGATCCAAAGATCCACCCCGGACCGACAAACCGTTACTTACTTCTCCTGCGTTATTGACCCCGGCCACAAGGGTCATCCCCCTAAGTACATCAAATTCGCCGACAGCGGCGGGCAATTTTTTCAAATCTTCGGCCTCTATCTGCAGGGCGCCCATTTGTGGCGTTTCTACATTGGCAAGTCTTCTTTTAGCCCTAACCACCACTTCGGACAGCTGTTGTTCTTCTTCGCTCAGATAAATTTTAAGGATGATACTTTTTTCCAACTTTACCGTCCGTACCTCATCCTTATAGCCTATGAAAGAAATGGTAACCGTATAGGTCGTTGCAGGTAATTGTATCGAAAACCTTCCGGAAGTATTTGTGACACCTCCGCAGGCGCACGGCATGATCGCAATTTGTGCCTGATCTAAGGGAAGTCCGTTGCTTTGTTCCAGTATCTCAAAGGAAACCGTGTATTCTTGTGGTTGCGCGTAGCCGCAATTCAGGCCGAATACAATAAAAAGCAACACATATAAACTGATATTTTTCATCGTGAGTTTGGCCTTTTATTGGTCTACCCATTCGGCTGGGCGTGTGGCGGTTCTAAACTTGTTTTCTGAACAGGGAGCGATCGTGGTGATCGGGGGTGGCAAAGGATCCCCGAACTGTTCGGTTACAATGGGGTCCCTCCGTTCGATCGCTTGTTCTTCAATGTCACTCCTAATGATAAATAACGATGCCGTGGCGGTCGCCGCGGCCGTAAACCTTCCAAAGACAAAATCATCCCCATCATTGGGATTGCTAAGATTGCCAACTAGGGCGGCAGGGGGCGGAGCGTTGAGTCCCCCATTATTATCGACAATATCGTTCAAGACTTTGTAGTAATCATAAGCGGTTGGGGTGAGCGAAAATTGTTGCACCTCGACTACCATATTCTCCTTGGTGTATAAAAGGATTTCCCCTACGGATAATTTAGAAATGGTCTTGCCATTCGAAAACCTGTCATCAAAAACTGCTACATTTTCTGGAAATCGGATACGCCAGCAATCTATATCACAGGCATAATCAAAATATCGCCGACCACGACCCCCTGTAGAAAACGCCATACACTCTCCATCCCTGAAAATACCACCCTCGCACTTCTCGCAAAAATCAATATTTTCATAGGTCCTATAGGACCAATAATAATAGTTGTCGCTATTCCCTGGGTCTTCAAAATTAACGGATACCTCATGGCCCGGCACGAACTTTCCGCCCAAGTTGTCCTTAAAAACCAGTTGGGGATCATATCGTACCTCAATGCTCGAAATCGGTACAGGTTCCAATACTGTTTCTGGGGTAGATACTATGGTTTTACCATCGGCCAATTGGATATTCAGCATCCACTGTTCTCCGGGGCTCACCACGAAATCCTCTGGAGGCAGGTAGGTATTTCTTGCTTCTACCAATGGTACCCTAGCGCCTGTTTGGACGTTTTCGAAATTGACCGTTGCGTCGGCAACAAACCTAACCACATAGACGCCAAACTCTATGCCAGATCGGGTTATGGTCACGAAGGAGGCCTTGGGTACGGTAGAGGCAATACTTTCGACAAAAACAAGTCCCTCTTTATATTCAAATTCTGGCGGTACTGGATCGATACAGGAAGAAACGAAAAAAAATGCAAGATAAGCGGCAACTATTTTGTACTGAAAGGCATTGGACTTGAACCTATTGTTCATTTATTGGTCGGTTTAAATCCAATAAATATAAAGGTAATTATTAAAGCGCTGCACGAATACCATGTAAATTACCTAGATGACACAAAAAAACCCTTTGGAAAAATCCAAAGGGTATTTACAATCTGAATAGAAATTTTACTGTTTCTTAAATATCAACTGCCCCCCCGTGTTCAGATTGGGAATGTCTAATCCGACGGCGTCAACAGTCATGATGCTCCCCTGGATCATTACATTGGCACTAACGGTCATCCCTTGGGCGTCAACCACCGACAATACTTTGCCATCATAGGTATAGGTACTATTATCGGTGTCTTTTTGGGTAGGGCAAGGAATGTCCAGTCCTGTTCCGCTTGCATTAACATTTACCTCCAAATAGTTTACCGAATTATCGGCCACCACTGAAAGATCTTCATTAAATTTAAAAGTGATCACATAACATTGTATCGCGTTTAAATAATTCAACGCATCCCGACCTGTTTTTTCGTCATCTGTGGCGGTGGCGTTATCAATTTTTAGTTCAGTCACAACCCATGTTCCAATAATGGCATTGGCGCCTGACATACTTCCATCATTCATGTCTTTGGAACATGATATTATTAAAGAGGTTGCCATCAGCAACATCAATATTGTTCGTTTCATATCCTTTCTGTTTAGTTTATTACACGGATAAAACGGAAAAATAAGCCATATATTTTAATCCGAAGCTTTGTTCTTTGAGCTTCTACCTATTATTGGATACATCAGTGGAAATGGCGATTTGCTATCCGAACCAAAATTTGAACATTAAGGACCGTTGCCTTTAACGTACAAAACGCTGGGTTGCTTAAATTAAAAAGGTGTTGTCCATTTTTTGATATAATAGCTGTCCGTCCAAGCTTTTGCCAAGTGAATCCATCGGGTCTCCCAATCCAATTACAAATTGCGGCCAAATCAAGAATATTCCGGATCCGGGGATATACTCCCACCAATCTGCAGGGCCATACCAGCATTCAAGGGCATTGTAACATAGGTGCGTTTGGGAACCGATTTTATAGCATGCTGTGCTTTAGAGGATAGGAAAGAACCAAAAATGCAGCGTATGGCAAGAGCCTTGCGCATTGATTGGTAGTTGTGTGGTTTGTTATTAAAGATTCAAAAATAATGGTGACGTTGCAGGATTAGCGCATATTTTCAGTTCTTATTTCAACTATAAGTCATTTTACTAAGCGAATTAGGGGCGAATATAGGTCCAGGATAATGACCTTGAAAAACCAAAAAATAATCAGAAACTTGCATTTGTATTTCAACATAATAGTTGTACATTTGCAGCCCTCTTAAGGGGATTGAACTGTCTAATCATTAAAAATTTAAGTAGTGGATACATTAAGCTACAAGACCATTTCGGCCAATCGCAAAACTGTTGATAAACGGTGGTTGTTGGTAGATGCCGAAGGAGAAACATTGGGTCGTCTTGCCTCTAAAGTTGCAAAATTATTAAGGGGGAAACACAAACCTGACTTCACTCCACACGTAGATTGTGGAGACAATGTTGTTGTGATCAACGCGGAAAAAATACACCTATCCGGAAACAAATGGGAAGATAAGACCTATCTGCACTATACAGGATACCAAGGTGGTCAACGTTCGGCAACTGCAAAAGAGGTTTTGATCAAAAAACCAGAAAGCATTGTTGAAAAAGCTGTCAAGGGAATGCTTCCCAAAAACAAGTTAGGCGCTGAGCTATTCAGGAATTTAAAGGTATATGTTGGCACAGCGCACCAACAAGAGGCGCAAAAACCTGTGGTATTCAACTTAAAAGAGTTTAACTAATGGAGATGATTCATAAAATTGGCAGAAGAAAAACGGCAGTTGCCCGTATATATCTGAATTCAGGAAAAGGTAAGTTTACCATAAACCAGAGAGACCTGAACGATTATTTTCCTACCGCAACATTGCAGTATAAGGTGAAGCAACCATTTGCATTGACCGATAATGTTGATAATTTTGACGTAAAGGTAAATGTATATGGTGGCGGCATTACCGGACAGGCAGAAGCCATCCGATTGGCACTTTCTAGAGCCTTATGTGCTATAGATGCTGAAAACAGGATAACCTTGAAACCAGAAGGATTGCTTACAAGGGATCCAAGAATGGTGGAACGAAAAAAATTCGGTCAGAAGAAAGCCCGAAAGAAATTCCAGTTCTCCAAACGTTAATACAAACTTTCTGGCCGGCCTCTATTTGAGTCGGCCTTTATATTATATTCATTAACTAGTTCATTGAAAGGTTCCACTCGATGTGGGATCAATTAAAAATCCTTATCCAAAACAACAGGAAAGGTAAATTAGTTTAGCATCTAAATGGTGAAGGCTTTGACCGTCTATTGTCGGTCGATACCACTTGACCATTGCTGATTCAAAAGAACGTAAACTAACATTTAAAATGGCTAAAAAAGTCGAAGTAAAAGATTTATTGGAAGCGGGTGTGCATTTCGGACACCTTACAAGAAAGTGGAACCCCAACATGGCCCCTTACATCTACATGGAGCGCAACGGGATACACGTCATCAACCTCTACAAAACGGTAGCAAAACTTGAGGAGGCCAATGAGGCCCTCAAAAAAATTGCTTCTTCAGGAAGAAAAATCCTTTTTGTTGCCACAAAAAAGCAAGCCAAGGATATCGTTGCCGAAAAGGTAGCCAAAGTAAACATGCCCTATATTACCGAGCGCTGGCCAGGTGGGATGTTGACAAACTTTATCACTATTCGGAAAGCCGTTAAAAAAATGGCCTCCATCGATAGAATGAAGAAAGACGGCACTTTTTTGACCTTATCTAAAAAAGAGCGACTACAAGTTGACCGTCTAAGGGCCAAATTGGAAAAAAACCTTGGTTCCATATCCGAAATGACACGCCTACCTGGAGCATTGTTTGTAGTCGACACTATGCGGGAGCACATCGCAGTGAAAGAGGCCTTGAAGCTGAACATTCCTATTTTCGCCATGGTGGATACCAATTCAGATCCACGTGATATCGACTATTTGATCCCTTCCAATGATGATGCCTCGAAATCGATAGAAATCATTATGCGGGAAGTAACCGATGCCATAGCAGAAGGATTGACGGAACGCAAATCTGAAAAAATATCTGATAATGAAGGGGATGATAGCGACGACCAAAAAGCAGCTGCGCCGGCCAAAAAAGTAAAAGCTAAAATAATCGTTGAGGAAGACGATTCAGTAGAGGAAGTTGCGGTAAAAGTGAAGGAACAACCCAAAACTCCCAAAGCCGTACCCGAAAAGGACAAGGAGAAAAGCGCCGCCAAACAAGAGGTGGTCAAGGAAAAGTCCGTCGCCAAGGAAACGGAGTCCCCCAAGTCAAAAGAAGTAGCCAAGGAGAAGGCAGCTCCAAAGCCTAAGACAGTTTCCAAGGAAAAGGCCGATGATCTTACCAAGGTTGAGGGTATGGGCCCAAAAGCCGCAGAGGCCCTTACCGCTGCAGGATTGGAAACTTTTGCAAAATTGGCTGATGCCAAACCTGCAAAAATTAAAGAAATATTGACAGAGGCCAGTTCTAGAATGGCCCACTTGGATCCCACAAGCTGGCCAAAACAAGCCAAAATGGCGGCCGATGGCAATTGGGATAAGTTGAAAGCATGGCAGGATAACGCCAAGGGTGGGGTTGAATAAATATATTGATCCAATTTTAAAGAATACAATAACGTTGCCGGGTTACGGCACAAAATCAAAACAAAATAAAATGGCAACTATAACAGCTGCAGATGTAAATAAATTAAGGCAGATTACCGGTGCTGGGATGATGGACTGTAAGAAGGCATTGGTCGAGGCGAATGGCGATGCTGAAAAAGCCATCGAAATACTTCGGAAAAAAGGACAAAAGGTTGCGGCCAACCGGGCAGACAGGGAGTCTTCTGAAGGTGCCGCGATCGCCAAAGTAAATACCGCCAATACCAGTGGCGTCGTTATCTCTTTGAATTGTGAGACCGATTTCGTTGCGAAAAATGACAGTTTTGTTGCGTTGGCTAATGAATTGGCCGACCTAGCGCTTGGGTATGATAACAAAGAGGCATTTCTTGCGGCCGACTTTAAGGGCATAAGCGTTCACGATAAACTGATCGAGCAAACAGGCGTCATAGGGGAGAAAATTGAAATCGGCGGATTTGAAAAATTGAGTGCGCCTTTCATTGGATCTTATATCCATGCCGGAAACAAGATCGCTACTTTAGTGGGACTTTCGGCAGCCGCAAAAGGAGCCGATGTTGTTTCTAAAGATGTGGCGATGCAAGTGGCCGCCATGAATCCAGTCGCTTTGAACGAAGCAGGGGTTGATCAGTCGATCATCGATAAGGAAATCGAAATTGCCAAGGATCAATTACGCCAAGAAGGCAAACCGGAAGCCATGTTGGACAATATCGCCAAAGGTAAATTGAACCGATTTTTCAAAGACAACACTTTGGTGAACCAAGATTTTATAAAGGACAACAAGAAAAGCGTTGACCAATATGTGAAATCAGTTGATGCCAGTTTGGAGATATCTGGATTTAAGAGGGTCGCTTTGGGTTAATCAAGAGCCAGCCTAAATTATAGAACCGCCATACGATACGTATGGCGGTTTTTTTATTGCCAGTCATGCTCTTCCAATATGAACAATTCATTTACAGGTACTCCAAAAATATTCGACAATCGCAATGACAATAAAGTAGAAGGAACATATTTTCCAAGTTCCATAGCATTGATCGTCTGGCGACTGACCATAGACATTTCTGCAAGTTGCGCTTGGGTAATATTCTGCTTGGCCCGCTGTACCTTGATACTATTCTTCATATGCGATGCTTTTTCTTAACTGTCTCAAAGACCAATTAAACTTGATAATAAAGAATATAAGGATGGTGTACATATTGAATATCATGACCCAAAAGAACGAAATATCATAAACGAGTATAAAGGCCAACAAGAGGATGCCATAATTCCAATAGGTGGCCCATACCAAAGCTTTTAACCGAAGGCTTGCGATCAGCTCGTCTTCCTCAGGCTCTTTTGAAAAGGCAACCATTAGACAACTGATGATCAATAATATTCCCAGTATTTCATCCAATATATTGTTTTCTAGTCGACCGATCCACTTGAAGTTTAGCGGAAAACTATCGGTCATGATCGCAAATACCTTCACATCAAAAAACACGGGTTCCCATTCGTAAGCTACGGTCATGAAACCGAGAATGGCAGAAGGGATCAGCAGTAGCCAACCTATCCTTTTAAACTTGCTAGGTAATAAATAAGTAATTTCCATACATATACATTTTATCAAATGTAAAGTTTATTTTACTTTTAGACAAATATATCATACTTTTAAATGTATTTTAATTCCCAAAATGTGATTTTACCAGCATACGATTTTACCCTACTTATTCAAAGTTGCCAGTAAACTACTTATTTATATTCCGATTAAACTATTGCGCAAAAAAAACGCTACCCAAGGATAGCGTTTTTTTGGTAATTAATGTTGATACTCAACCTTTCAACCAGGCCTGCCGAAGATTTGTCATTTGATCCGTAGCGCCCTCCATGGGTATAATCTTCTCTACACTGAGCGTTGGCGATCCAACTGGACCCTTGAATGTGAGCTCTTCGTCGCCACGCTTGACTACCATATTGATAGTTGTATCCGGTGTCCAGCCAAAACTCTGACCAATAATTGGCCGTATGGCATCCAAGTTAATGGAGGTATCATTGATAGATTTGATCACATCGCCCCCTTGGACCCCCAAGTCGGTAAAGAAACTATTGAGTTCAATACCCTTTCTCACAAAAATGGCATTGCCGTGGGCTTCATCCACATCAATAAACGGCATTTCCCCCTGTAGAAAATAGCCGCTTTGCTCCTCTTCCACCTTGGTAGTGAGCCCCACTTTTGCTAAATAAGTGGCATAATCTATCGGAGTGTTCCCAATAACATGGGCATCAAAGAATGTCCTTAGTCCCGGATAGGTCATGCCCACGATCTCATCGATAAGCTTGTCATCCTCGAAAGGCAAATTGTTTCCGTATTTTTTTGACAACTCCTTCATCAACCAAAGCACGCCTTTCTCACCAATGCTCCACTCCCTTAATTGAATATCCAGGCACATATTGATCAAGGCACCTTTTTCGTAAACATTGGCATAGTTGGTCTTATAGGGCTCCTCCAAAATGTTCTTGCTCATTTCGGTAAACGACATGTTATCATCGAAAGATTTTGAATTGTTGATCTTGGCCATCATCCTCGTGTAAAATTCAGCCTCGTCAATCAATCCTTGCTGGATCTGGAACAGAACGGAAAAATATTCTGTAGTGCCCTCATACATCCACAAGTGCTCCGACATTTTAGGGTCGTTAAAATCGAAATACTGTATTTCCCTAGAATGCACGCTCAATGGCGTAACGATATGGAAAAACTCATGCGAAACTACGTCTACCATTGCTTGTTCAAGGGCTTCCAAGGGCAACGCTTCTGGGAGTATCAGCACCGTTGAGGTATGGTGCTCCAAGGCCCCAAACCCATGGGCATCATCCTCTATATTCGAGAGGTATAATAGGATATTGTATTGTTTCGTACTATTGACATCCCCCAAGAAAGCTTTCTGGGCGGTCATCATCTTCTCCATACTGGATTTTAAACTTGCAGCCGTATATGCACCATTCGGGGAATACACACTTAAGGTTACCGCAATGTCATTGATCTTAAAAGTTTCAGCATTTGATTTGGAATAAATAATGGGGTTGTCGATCACTTCGAAGTAACGGTCGGCAATAAAAGTATCTACCGTCGCACTTGGTGTATTGGCCTTCTTCTTGATCAAAGAGGTTGAGGCTTTTAAATTGGCTGGCTTGTTGATGGTCAATTCATAAGGAATTTCATTCAGGCCACCAAAGTAGCCTACAAAACCATGAAGGTTCAATACAAAATTTTCACCGGCCTTAATGTTGGTTCCGGCAGGGGAAAAAACGGCATCCGCTACCTCATTTTCACTGTCAAAGGTGTCGTTCACCAAGTAGGTCACCTTGTCCAAACTTTTTCCTGACGATATGTTCCAAGTATTTTCATCAGATTTGGTAAAAGCAAGTTCTTTTCCATTATAGTCGATGGCTTTAAAACCTTCGATATATTGACCGTAATTATCAGCGCTGTAGGTACCGGGAACAGTTTTGGGAATATAAAAGGTAACATCATCATTGGCAAATGCCCCAGGGTCTACGCTTACCAATACTTTATCATCGATTACCTTAACCAGATCCATTTGCACAGAAATTGGCGCTTTGTCGGCGGTTACCAAGGCCTTGGTGGCTCCACATCCATAAACAATAAAGGACAAGATTGAAGCTAACAGCATTTTTTTTATGTTTTGCATAGTAAAATTTAGGGCGCAAGATCATTAAAATTTATTAGTTGACCTTCTATTTTGAGAAATAATTAAGGTTTGGAACATCATTTAAAGCGAGTTACCGGCATAACTTTTTTTGATTATTTTTGTGGGAACTAAAAATTAACCATGCGTTATAAACGAATACTTTTAAAACTCAGCGGCGAAGCCCTGATGGGCGAAAAACAATACGGTATTGATTCCGAACGTCTCGGTGAATATGCCGATGAGATAAAGGTAGTAGTCGAAAAGGGGATTGAGGTGGCCATCGTCATTGGGGGCGGTAATATATTTAGGGGTGTTTCAGGTGCTGCCAATGGAATGGACCGGGTACAAGGCGATCACATGGGTATGCTGGCTACGGTAATCAACGGATTGGCCTTGCAGAGTGCCCTGGAACTGAAAGGCGTTCAGACCCGATTGCAATCGGCCATCCAGATTAATGAAGTAGCTGAGCCCTTTATAAGAAGACGGGCCATTAGACACTTGGAAAAAGGTCGCGTAGTAATCTTTGGCGGAGGAACAGGCAACCCTTATTTTACGACCGATTCAGCAGCTGTCTTGAGGGCCATCGAAATTGAGGCCGATGTTATACTAAAGGGCACCAGGGTAGATGGTATCTACACCTCCGATCCAGAAAAAGACAAAACTGCTACCAAATTTGATTTCATTTCTTTTGAAGATGTATTGAAAAAGGGATTAAAAGTGATGGATACCACTGCTTTTACTTTAAGCCAGGAAAATGAACTCCCGATTGTAGTATTCGATATGAACAAAAAAGGCAACCTGCTCAAACTTGTGAACGGGGAAAACATAGGCACCGTCGTAAATATGTAGTTTGGTGCGATATTTGACCATATCCTTGAAATTTTATTTATTATGAACGAAGAAATTGATTTTATCCTTGAATCGGCAAAAGAGGCCATGGAGGCCGCGATTGTACATTTGGAAAACGAATTCGTAAAAATACGTGCAGGAAAGGCTAGTCCAGCCATGCTATCCTCTGTTTTGGTGGACTATTACGGTTCCCAAACACCGATATCAAGAGTGGCCAACATCAATACCCCTGATGCAAGGACCATTTCGGTGCAACCATGGGAAAAAAACATGCTACAGGAAATTGAGAAGGCCATTATGAATGCCAATCTAGGATTTAACCCGATGAACAATGGGGAAAATGTAATCATCAATGTACCGCCGCTCACCGAGGAACGTAGGCGCGACCTTGTAAAACAGGCCAAGGCCGAAGCCGAACATGCAAAAGTGGGCGTTAGGAACGCGCGGCAAGAAGCCAATAAAGAAATACGTGGGCTGGAAGATGTCTCCGAGGATGTTCAAAAAAATGCTGAGGCCGATATTCAGGAACTCACAGATACCTATAGTAAGAAAATCGATTCGTTTTTAGGGGCGAAAGAGGTTGAGATCATGAAGGTCTAAGGCCCCTCTTGTTGTATAAGTAAAAAACGGCCCTATTATCGGGTCGTTTTTTATACTTGAAATCACGATTTTGCAACAAAAACCTTCTTGATATTACCCCCTAATTCAAGTAAACATTTTAGGAACACAACCCATCATTTTTTACCTTTGCCTTTTATTTAAAAACAATTGCCAAAAAAGTCCTGCCCATAGCGGGGAGAATTCGAATTAATCACTAGGAGGCCGAAGCTTCCAACGAAGCAAATGGCTATAAAATTTACGCAAGGTTTTTGGGCAAAAACCGCCCGAATCATTTTAAGGAACCGGATTACCATCCTCGTCCTCATTGCCGCGGCTACAGTATTTTTTGCCTTTCAATGGGACAAGATGCGGTTTAGCAACACACAAGCTGTGCTCCTACCCAACGACCATCCCGTAATCATAGAATACCATGCCTTCCTTAAACAGTTTGGGGAAGAAGGCAATACCGTTGTATTTGCTATCAAGGACACTGCGCTCCAAAATCCGGTAAACTTTAACCGATGGAATAAATTCAGCAAACAATTAAGTGCCTTCCCCGAAGTAGATTTTGTGCTTTCGACCGACAATTTACAAGAACTTGTCAAGGACAATGACAAGCAGCAATTCCTAATGGAGCCCTTAATCAAAACGGAGGTCAGGACCAAAGCGGATGTCAAGGCAATTACCGCCCATCTTTTTAACGACCTTCCCTTCTATGATAAGTTGATTTACAACAAAGAAACCGGGACCATTCGAACGATCATCAATTTGGACAAGGAAATTGTGAATACCACGGTCAGAAAAGATTTTATTTTACAGGATCTCACCAATTTGGTTAAGGATTTTGAAGAGGATACCGGCCTCGATGTCCATGTTTCTGGCATGCCATACATTCGTACCATGAACTCCCAGAATATTATTGATGAAATCAAGAAGTTCATATTAGCGGCACTATTCGTAACCTCTTTGATTTTTTTCTTCTTCTTCCGAAGCTTTAGGGCCACCTTCATCTCCATGTGTGTGGTAATCATTGGGGTCATGTGGGCCTTTGGTATACTTGGACTGCTTCAGTACGAAATAACGGTGCTGACCGCATTGATCCCACCTTTGATCATTGTGATCGGCATTCCCAATTGCATCTTCTTGATCAATAAATACCAACAAGAGGTCAAAAAACATGGCAACCAGGCGCTTTCGTTGCAACGGGTAATCACAAAGGTCGGCAATGCCACGCTAATGACCAATATTACCACTGCATCCGGTTTTGCCACCTTCATCGTAACCGATAGCAAATTGTTGAAGGAATTTGGAGTCGTTGCTTCCATCAATATCATTGGCATCTTTGTGTTGTCGCTTTTGATTATCCCTATCGTTTATAGCTTTATGGGATTGCCCAACACAAAACATCTCAAGCACCTCAACAAAAGATGGATAGATACTTTTGTGAGCTGGATGGAGCGGATCGTGCGCGAGCGGAGAATATCGGTGTACGTCGTTTCGATTACCCTTCTGGTCGTAAGCATTATTGGCATCTACCAAATCCGTATCTCGGGAAGTCCCATTGAGGATATGCCGAAAAATGCCACATTTTTTAAGGACATCCGGTTTTTTGAGCAAGAATTCGACGGAATCATGCCCGTTGAGATTGTGGTCGACACCAAAAGGCCCAAAGGGGTACTAAAACCCTCAACGCTTAAAAGGATGGATCAATTGGGCGAAGTTATCGAAGGTATACCGGAACTTTCCAAACCTGTTTCAGTCGTGAATTTGGTCAAATATTCAAAACAAGCTTTTTATAACGGAATTCCAAAATATTACCAACTTCCCACCACCCAAGAGAATAATTTTATTATGGATGTGGCGCGAAAGTCCTCCGATAATGGCAATTTGCTCAAAAATTTTGTGGACAGTACTGGTCAGGTGGCAAGGATCACCACTTTTATGAAGGATGTAAAAACGGAACGTATGGAAGAAATTGAGTCCAGACTGAACGAGAACATCAATACTATTTTTCCGAAAGAACAATACAATGTATATATGACCGGGAGCGCCTTGATCTTTCTCAAGGGCACAAAATATTTGGTCAATAACCTAGTGATGTCCTTGGCCTTGGCCATCGGATTGATCTCCCTGTTCATGGCGTATCTGTTCCGATCCTTCAAAATGGTTATCATTAGTTTGGTCCCCAACCTTTTACCATTGGTTATTACGGCCGGGGTTATGGGCTTTGTTGGGGTTCCCATCAAACCATCGACCATTTTGGTCTTTAGCATTGCCTTTGGAATATCTGTGGATGATACCATACATTTCTTGGCAAAATACAGACAGGAGTTGGTAGCCAATAATTGGCGCATCAATAAATCGGTCTATGCCGCACTTCGTGAGACCGGGGTGAGTATGTTCTATACCTCTATTGTTCTCTTCTTTGGATTCTCGGTATTTGCGATATCAAGTTTTGGGGGCACAGTTGCCTTGGGAACCCTCGTATCGGCCACCTTACTTTTTGCAATGCTCTCTAATTTGATCTTGTTGCCCTCCCTTTTATTGTCTTTGGAACGAAATATCGCCAACAAGGAAGTGCTTAAAAAACCACAGATCGATATACTGCCCATAGAAGAGATCAATATAAAGGAGGATACGGATTAGTGCCATTCTTTTTTTTCAAAAAGCTATCTTTGCCCTTTAAATTTTGAATCCAGGAAACATGCAGTCACCAAGTATCAAAGAATTGCTTTCAACGCCTCCAAAATCACAGGAAGTGGTCGTTAACGGATGGGTCAAAACCTTTAGAAGCAACCGTTTTATAGCATTGAACGATGGATCGACCATCAAAAATATCCAATGCGTGGTCGATTTTGAAAAATTTAGTGAGGAACTCTTAAAACAGATCAACACCGGGGCGGCCTTAAAAGTAAGCGGTAGTTTGGTGGAAAGTCAGGGCAAGGGACAAACGGTGGAAATAACGGTAAAAGAGATTTTCGTACATGGGGGAGCCGATCCGGAGTCGTACCCTATCCAACCCAAGAAACATTCGATGGAATTTCTGAGGGAGCAGGCCCACTTGCGAATACGTACCAATACCTTTTCAGCAGTGATGCGTGTCCGCTCGGCACTATCTTTTGCGATTCACCAATATTTCAACCAAAACGGATTCTACTATTTTCATGCACCTATCATTACAGGGTCCGACGCTGAGGGCGCCGGGGAAATGTTCCGGGTCACTACATTGGATGGCAAAAACCCACCCTTGACCAAAACTTTGGAAATTGATTATAAAGAAGATTTCTTTGGAAAGGAAACCAATCTGACGGTATCTGGCCAATTGGAAGCGGAAGCCTATGCCATGGCATTGGGAAAAGTGTATACGTTTGGGCCTACCTTTCGTGCCGAAAACTCGAATACCTCAAGGCACTTGGCCGAATTTTGGATGATAGAGCCGGAGGTTGCCTTTAATGACCTGAACGATAATATGGACTTGGCCGAGGATTTTATCAAATATGTAGTAGGATATATTTTGGATCACTGTGGGGAGGATTTGGACTTTTTGCAACAGCGTTTGATGGACGAAGAAAAATCCAAGCCACAAATAGAACGTAGTGAAATGGCCCTGATCGAAAAGCTCCGTTTTGTGGTCGACAACCAATTTAAAAGGGTCACCTATACCGAAGCCATTGATATCCTTAGAAACAGTACCCCGAATAAAAAGAAAAAGTTCCAGTATCCGATCAATGAATGGGGCACAGACCTTCAGAGCGAACACGAACGTTTTTTGGTCGAAAAGCACTTTAAATGCCCTGTGATCTTATTTGATTATCCAGCCAAAATAAAGGCCTTTTATATGCGTTTGAACGAAGATGGAAAGACGGTTCGTGCCATGGATATCTTATTCCCAGGAATAGGGGAAATCGTTGGCGGATCGCAAAGAGAAGAAAGATTGGATGTGCTCAAGGCAAAAATGGCAGCACTAGCCATCGAGGAACAGGAACTTTGGTGGTACCTCGAACTTAGGAAGTTTGGTACGGCAGTGCATAGTGGTTTTGGACTGGGATTTGAACGCTTGGTACTTTTTGCCACGGGAATGGGAAATATTCGGGATGTTATCCCTTTCCCAAGAACCCCACAAAATGCTGAATTTTAGATTGAATTGCATAACTTTATAAAGCAGGTAGAAAAATCCTAATGCTAAAACAACACCTACAATTTAAACTCTCCCAAAAACTATCTCCTCAACAAATACAGTTGATGAAGTTGATACAACTGCCTACCCAGGCATTTGAGCAAAGACTAAAGCAGGAGTTGGAAGAAAATCCGGCGCTGGAAACCGGTAATGAGGATGGGGAGTCCAACGAGGACGATTTTGAGGAGGAATACGATGAAGGTAACGACAATGAAAGCATTAAGGCCGATGATATCAATGTTGATGATTACCTAAGCGATGACGAGATTCCAGATTACAGGACCAAAGCGAACAACTACAGTGCCGATGATGAGGAAAAAAGTGTTCCGTATGCGGCCGGGATTTCTTTCAACCAATTCCTCATCAACCAATTAAACACGGTCTATTTAAGTGATGAGGAATGGAATATTGCCGAATTCTTGGTGGGCAGTATCGACGAGAGCGGTTATATAAGAAGGCCCATCCCAGATATCATGGACGACTTGGCTTTTACCCAAAATATCTATACCGACGAGAAGTCCATACAAAAGATACTGCACATTGTACAGGAACTGGACCCCCCAGGTGTGGGCGCCCAATCCTTGGAAGAATGCCTGATGATTCAACTAAAAAGAAAAGAAATCACCCCCAGTATAGAATTGGCCATTACGATTCTTACCAAATCTTTTGACCAGTTCACGAAAAAGCATTACAAAAAATTGCTCCAAAAGCATAATATAACCGAAGAGGCACTGAAGGGCGCCATTTCTGAAATTGAAAAATTGAACCCCAAACCTGGGGGCTCATATGCGGGCAATAATAGAATGGTCGAGCATGTCGTGCCCGATTTTTCGATCAAGATCTTGGAGGGAGAGCTCGAACTTTCGTTGAACGGCAGGAATACGCCGGAACTGCATGTCTCAAGGGAGTATAACAACATGCTAAAGGGCTATAAGGACTCTAAGGACAAGTCTCAGTCCCAAAAAGATGCCGTCATGTTCATCAAACAAAAATTGGATGCGGCCAAATGGTTTATCGATGCCATCCGACAGCGACAACAGACGCTGTTCATCACGATGAACGCTATCATGCAGTACCAAGAAGAATACTTTTTGACTGGGGACGAACGCAACCTACGCCCTATGATCTTGAAGGACATCGCGGATAAGATCGATATGGACGTATCAACAGTCTCCCGGGTGGCCAATAGCAAATACGTGGATACCCCGTACGGTACCAAGCTGATCAAAGAATACTTTTCCGAATCGATGAAAAACGACCAGGGGGAAGATGTTTCTACTAAGGAAATCAAAAAAATATTGGAAACGGTAATTTCGTCCGAACAGAAGAAGAAACCATTGACGGACGATCGGTTGGCAGCCATTTTAAAGGAGCAAGGCTATCCTATCGCACGAAGGACTGTGGCCAAATATAGGGAGCAATTGGACATCCCAGTGGCCCGTTTAAGAAAGCAGATCTAATGAAGCTGTTTTTTAAAACGATTTCCTATCTGTTCCATCCACTTTTCATTCCTATAGCAGGAACCCTCGCCTATTTTAAAATCACGCCTAAATACAGTCCCTTGGCCCTGCAAAGTGGTAATATCCTGCCCATTTTCATTCTTACGGTCATCATACCGATCATCGCATACATGATACTGACCAACATAGGTCTTGTCAATTCAATTTTCTCCCCATCGGTTAAAGAAAGGCGCTACCCTCTTTATATCAATATCCTGATGTTGTTGATGGTGATCTATAAAGTGATACCCAACAATTTTACGATTGAACTCTATTACTTTTTCGTTGGGCTGATCGGAGCATCGGTTGCCGCATTATTGTTGCTGTTCTTCAAGTTCAAAAGCAGTTTACATGTAATGGGAATGGCGAGCCTGTTTATGTTTCTCATCTGTCTGAGCATCCATTTTGAAAAAAATATCACGATAGGACTAGGCATTTTCATACTGGCCACCGGATTGGTTGCCACCTCGAGACTTTATTTAAACGCCCACAATAAAGTAGAAGTGCTTTTGGGTTTTTTAATAGGCCTAATTTCCCAATTGCTGACCGTTAGGTATTGGTTATAAGTCATTTGCTATAATTGATGTATGTATTGGCAGTTCTTCAATGAAAAGTATTGGCGAGATAATAATTACCCTTCCTACAAGATGTAGAATATAAAACCCAACCTTAGCGGTTTCATAGTAATGCTCTCCCCGTTAATTTGGGCAGAATCATTGAAGAGTGCATTGAGGGCGTAATAGGCATGGATATTGAACGTATTATAACCAAAATTAAAGGTGAGCCCATATTGAAATTTATTTACGTCTGTGTTGGTAAATGTAATGCGTTCATTCTCAGCAATAAATTTGGATCTTGCGCCTAGCAAATATCCCAATTTAATTCCGGTATAAATTCGCCAAAACTTGAATTCAGTAGCATTTGAATTACGCCAACGGAATTCTATAGGGACTTCCAGCATGTGATTTTCTATCTTATTTCTCTTAAACTCGGTCGTTGATTCGATAACGGTATAATCAATGGCGACACCTGTTTGGGTAGCCTGAAGATTGGAGTAATAAGAATAGATGCCATATCCAATACCAAGTCCTAAACCTTTGGTGCGATCACTATTCAATGGAATATCTTTGATAAAGCCTGCCTGCAAACCATATGATAAGCTACGCTCGCTAACATTGTTGGGTTGTTGCAACAAAAAATTGTACGTAATACCCACATAAAATTGATCTTCCAAATATCGCGGGTCGATAGGTATGGTATCTTGTTCCACTTGGGCAGATGCACTTACAACGAGCAGTAAAAACGTCCAGGCAAAAAATGACTTCATAACCATAAAGTTAATCAATAAAAAACGCTCCAAATACAATAATTGGAGCGTTAAAAACTAAGTTTGAAAATAGAATATTATTGTTTTACGTTCTGGAACGCATCTCCATCATAGGTGGTATAATTTACTTTCAGCGCATTTACCCTGCGCAGTTCTAGCTTGATATCGGAAATCAAACCCATATTGGCATTCCTATCTACCTTTAAGGAAGTAGTCAATACATTTTGGAGTTCCTGATGTTTCTTGGCCCTTTCCATCAATATGTAGTCCCCAACATCCTTGGCTTCCGCGAATTTATCGTTCAATTGAATCTTTGGTTCGGTACCATAAAGCTTTGCATATTCCCTTGTTGGTGCTCCAACGTATATGGTAATCACCCGGTCTTTCTTCTCCAACTTCTTGATCTCCTTCGCATTCGGTAATTGGTTTTCAACCTTTAAGGTGTTGTCTTTCATCACGGTTACCGTCATAAAAAAGAACAGGAGCATAAATACGATATCAGGCAATGATGCCGTGTTAACTGCAGGTACATCACCGGTACCCTTTTTTTTCGTAAACTTTGACATATCTAAATAATTAAACTCTTGTTAATTTGTAGCAGCACCTGTACCTGAGGAAGTCTCGGCCTCGGAAAGTTTCTGTGGAAACATATCTTGGATGCGGGTAATCTTTTCTTTTAATTGTTCTTTCACGCTTGCAGCAGTTTCCTGCTTAGCGTATTCGTCTTCCATACTTGTGAACGATCTCTTGAAAAGACGTTGTGATTCCCTATTTCTAAGATCATTATAGGCACCAACCAATTCATTTTGCACGGTAATATAGGTGCCATATTTGGTCTCCCTATCATTCTTCAATGAAATAATGGCTTTGGTCGGGTTATCCGACGAACTAGCGCTCTTCCTCCCTTTACTGCAATAGGTGCAGGTTCCATCCCCATTATTCTCTAAAAAGCCAATCGCCTTTTCCCTCAATTTGGTCAATGCTATCAACTCGCCATCGGCCAAAAGTTGGCCATTTTTGTTGATGTTCACCTGGAAAATGTTCTTTTGCTTAATAATAACATCGGTTTCAGGTGGTTCGATGGGTGGCAACATACGATCTAATCCCGCATCTGTTTCAATCGTGGTGGTCACCAAGAAAAATATCAGTAACAGGAAAGCAATGTCGGCCATAGACCCAGCGTTTACTTCTGGTGGTGAACCTCTTCTCATAATAGTATATTTTTATTTACCAAACATTTTCTTGACCCCTGGAACAAGCATCAATATGATTGCTACAGCGGTTAATATAAAGAACAGATTAAGTCCCATTCCAATGGTCTTAATGGTACCTTCAGTGGTCGTGAGACCTTTTGATGCCATTTCACTTACACTAACATCTGAACCACTGGCCAAGACATAGGCTATAACGGCCACGATAGCAAATCCTCCGACGGCATACAGCGTCTTTTTCAATCCTTGTGGATTGGAGAACATATGTATCAACGTAAAGCCCAAACTGGCAATAATGGCTATCGCAAAAAGTAAATATGTGAGTCCAAACATGGCGCCCATCGCACCGCTTTGGGCGGCCTCAGGGGCAGGCATTTTTGAATCCGGAAGCATGAACCAAAGTATGGCACCTATCAACCCTACAACTATTAAAGCTATTTTTACAATTTTATGCATAATTTAAGGTATTAAGAGTACGACTTATTTTTTGTGGTCCACCAACATATCGATCAAAGAAATAGATGAATCTTCCATATCATTCACGATGCTGTCTATTTTAGCAATGATATAGTTATAAAAAACCTGGAGTATGATGGCAACAATAAGTCCAAATACCGTGGTCAATAACGCAACCTGAATATCACCTGCAATAAGTGATGCGCTCAAGTTACCAACCGCAGCGATTTTTTCGAAGGCCTGGATCATACCAATTACCGTACCCATGAACCCAAGCATCGGCGCAACGGCGATAAACAAGGAAAGCCAAGAAACATTTTTCTCCAATTGTCCCATTTGCACTCCACCATATGCGATAACTGCCTTTTCAGCAGACTCAACACTGTCATTTGCCCTATCCAAACCTTGGTAGTAGATGGAGGCCACTGGTCCTTTTGTGTTTCGGCAAACTTCTTTTGCCGCTTCCACTCCTCCGGAGGCAAGTGCATCTTCAACTTGTTGTTTTAGTTTTGCAGTATTGGTACTGGCCATGTTCAAGTAAATGATCCTTTCGATGGCTATTGCCAAGCCCAAGATCAGACACAAAAGTACGATGCCCATGAAACCGGCCCCACCTTCAATGAACTTTTCTTTCAACACCTGGGTAAAACCCTTTTCAACTTCTGCAGGGGCGGCATCCTGTAGCATAGCTACAGCAGTAGAGATGTTGGATACTACCATTGACGCAGTTGCCTTTGCACTTACTGTGTTTGTACTTAGAACAAACATCCCAGTCATCGCTAGGATAGAGATTAATTTTTTCATTTTTTTCAAACTTAATTAGTTAGTTAATAGGGTTAAAGATAAAAAAAAAACGCAATAATAAAAGTAAAACTTTCGCAGAGAGGAAGGGATTCGAACCCTCGATACACTTTTGGTGTATACACACTTTCCAGGCGTGCGCCTTCGACCACTCGGCCACCTCTCTAGTCTGACCTCGTAAGGGTTGCCCAAATAACAAAAAAAATACTAGTTAAGGAAATTAAAAGCGTAAATTTTATGTCATCTCGCCGCGAAGCGAAGTTTCGAAAACCGTTTTAAATAGCTTATTAGAAACCCCACTGCCCAATAAGTACATCAGCTTGGTGACGGCCGCTTCTGTCGTAATGTCCTTGCCGTTAATGATTTGCATTTTTTTTAAACCCTCGCTGGTCTCATATTGGCCCATCGTTACCCCACCTCCTGAACACTGGGTCACGTTTACAATATGCAATCCATTATGGATGGCTTTTTTTAAATGTTTTAACAACCAGGTCTCCGTGGGGGCATTACCGGCACCGTAGGTCTCCAATATCAAGGCTTTTAAGTTCGGGGTTCCCAGCACGCTTACCAATAGGGATTCGTTAAGTCCAGGAAACAACTTTAATATCGCAACATTATCATCGAGCGTTTTGTGTACCACCAATTTTTTGCGATGTTTTTTCACCAAAAGGTTCTCGCCATATACCTTTAGATGTACCCCAGATTCCGCCAAAGGCGGAAAATTCATTGATTGGAACGCTTTAAAATGTTCGGCATTAATTTTTGTGGTCCGGTTGGCCCGATACAATTTATACTCGAAATATAATCCAACTTCCCGTATCACTGCATTTCCCTTTTCCCTTAATGCGGCTATTTGTATAGCGGTGATGAGATTTTCTTTGGCGTCGGTCCTTAAATCCCCAATGGGCAATTGACTGCCGGTAAAGATGACAGGTTTGGCCAAATTTTCCAACATATAGCCCAAAGCTGAAGCGGTATAGCTCATAGTATCGCTTCCATGTAACACCACAAAGCCATCATGACTTTGGTAATGGGCTTCAATAATATTGGCTATTTCAACCCAATGTGAGGGATTCATGTTGGATGAATCGATTGGTTTTGCAAAAGAAACAGTGTCGATGGAACACCCCAACTGGTTGAGCTCGGGAATGTTTTTGAGCAACTTATTAAAATTGAACGGTTTTAGGGTGCCCGATTCGTAATCCTTCACCATACCAATGGTACCACCAGTGTAGATAAGAAGGATTTTGCTGTGGTACTGGTTCACCAGATAATATTTAGTTTGGTCTTTATTGCCCAATATTAGCAAATATATGGTTTGTTCACGCCACCTGTCAGATTCCCTTAAATGCAATGGGCGACCGGACTTATTTAAATTCCAAAAATCGCCTTGGAATTTTGGGTGGTGATGCTAGCCACTGCCGTCTGATCCATGCTATAAATTTCGGATACCTTGCGCAAAATGGTTATGAGGTATGCACTTTCATTTCTCTTTCCACGGTAGGGTACCGGAGCCAAATAGGGGGAATCGGTTTCCAGTACAATATGCTTTAAATCTATTTGATGCAGGAAGGTATCGATCTTACCATTCTTATAGGTGACCACCCCTCCAATTCCCAATTTCATGTTATAAGAAATGGCTTTATGGGCTTGCTCCAAAGTCCCGGTAAAACAATGAAAGATTCCGAAAAGTTCCTCTCCCTTTTCATCTTCAAGGATCTCGAAAATTTCGTCAAAGGCTTCCCTACAATGGATGACGATGGGCAAGCCATATTTTTTGGCTAGGCCAATCTGGTATCTAAAGGCTTCCTGCTGCTGTTTTAAATAGGATTTATCCCAATAGAGATCTATGCCTATCTCCCCAACCGCGAAAAATTTTCTCTGGGCCAACATTGCTTCCACATGCCCCAATTCGGCTTGATAATTATCTTTTACATGTGTCGGATGTAATCCCATCATTAAAAAAATATGCTTCGGATAGGACCGCTCCAAATCCAGCATCGATTTGGTGTAGGTCGAATCTATGGCGGGAATAAAAAATCGCTCTACCCCATGATCCATGGCATTTTTAATGATTTGCAGCCTATCTTCTTCAAAAGCCTCGCTATACAGATGAGTATGGGTATCGGTGATGATCATACCACAAAAATAGGTTTATCTTTGCGAACTGTTAAACGTGGTCCTGGGGAATTTAATAGCATAATGAACATGGGCCATTTGTAGCATTAGGGTAATTTCGCTGTGGCGGTGGTGCAGGAGCCAAATGTCAAGTGCAAAAAATTGAACTATGAAATAAACTTAGACTCATAAATTACCGTCCAATTATATTGACTTATGGCAATCCTGATACATATTGTTTTCAAAATCTACCCATTGCTTTAAAATCATTTTTATTATCAAAGTCAGCTCCCTAGAAATAATTTATTATGAGTAGCCTTAGAAAGCTTTTGAAAGCAAAAAATTATATCAGGGTACCGTTGGTGCTTACGGCCACCAATCACTTCGAAGTCGCGGTAAAAATCAATGGGATAACGGGGCGATTTATTTTGGACACCGGGGCCTCCAATACCTGTGTAGGTTTTGACAAAATCGAATTTTTTAAATTGATTTCAAAGGAATCTAAAATCAAAGCTGCTGGCGCTGGCGCCACAAATATGGAAACCTTGGTCTCGACCAATAATAAATTGGACATTGGCACTTGGAAGAAAAAGAAACTCAAAATTGTGCTTTTTGACCTGGTACATGTAAATGAAGCCCTGATTGCCCATAAAGCACTCCCAGTGGAGGGCATCATAGGTGCCGATGTCCTCAAAGAAGCCAAAGCGATCATCGATTACAACAACAGTTGCCTATACTTAAAGGATAAAAAATAAGTTCCTGCTAGGGCCTTGGAACAAAAATTTGAAAATCTGTCGTCTCATACAAGACAACTTTCGACGTCATTTGGCATTTAATAATTCTAGATGGTTCACTAGTAAGATTGCCTACATTTCGAGCGCCTTTTTCACATTAGCATCCATGAGTATTTCTTCTGGGCTTTCAAGGGCTTCCTTGACCGCCACAAGAAATCCGACAGATTCCTTGCCATCGATAATCCTGTGGTCGTATGAAAGTGCAACAAACATAACTGGGGCAATGGCAATCGCGCCATTTTTCACTACCGGCCTTTCAACAATATTGTGCATTCCTAATATCGCACTCTGGGGAGGATTGATTATCGGCGTACTCAGCATTGAGCCAAAGACTCCCCCATTGGTAATGGTAAAGGTACCGCCAGTCATCTCATCTACCGTAATTTCGCCATCCCTGGCCCTTATTGCAAGACGTTTCACTTCAGTTTCAATACCTCTAAAGGTCAAATTCTCTGCGTTGCGGATAACAGGCACCATAAGTCCTTTTGGGCCCGATACGGCTATACTGATATCGCAAAAATCATAGCTGATCATTTCCTTGCCATCGATCATAGAATTTACTGCGGGATACATTTCCAAAGCCCTTACCACTGCTTTGGTAAAGAAGCTCATAAAGCCAAGGCTAACCCCATGCTTTTCCTTAAAAGCTTCTTTATACTGGTCCCGTAAGCCAAATATAGCGGACATATCCACTTCGTTAAAAGTGGTCAACATGGCCGTTTCATTTTTTGCGGAGACCAATCGTTCTGCCACCTTTCGACGTAACATGGAAAGTTTAGAGCGTGTCTCACCCCTTTTACCGCCAGTGGGAGAACCCATTGAAGGTACAGCGTTGGTGGCATCCTCTTTAGTAATCCTTCCATCCCTCCCGGTTCCCGCTACCACCGATGGGTCGATACCTTTTTCGTTCAATATCTTTTTGGCCGCCGGTGATGTAGATCCCGTGGCATAGGTTGCAGCCTTTTCATCCGATTTCTTTGTTGGCGCCTCCTTCACTTTAGCAGGGACAACTTCACTTGACGAAGTTTTTTCAGAAGCTCCATTCCCCTTATCCACTGCTTTGGCCGGGGACGATTTTTTGCCACTATCGGCACTTGGTTTTGCCGCACTTGTATCGATCAAACAGACAACAGCACCGACCGCTACCGCATCGCCCACCTCGGCTTTTAAGGTTATAATGCCACTTTCTTCCGCCGGCAATTCCAGGGTAGCCTTATCGGAATCGACTTCTGCAATGGCCTGGTCCTTTTCCACATAATCCCCATCTTCCACCAACCATTGCGCTATCTCTACTTCTGTTATCGATTCCCCAGGAGAAGGAACTTTCATTTCTAAAATCATGCTATACTAATTAATTGTCTATTTTCTAAACTATGTTTGAACAAACCTACGACTCGTCTTTTAATCTTGCAAAAGTTTGCACATGTTCCCTATTGCATTATTCGATATTCTTTACCGAATCTTCCTTTAAAGGGAGGTAATTATTTTTCAATTCACCATTTACGAGAATTTGATCAAAATATAATTTGGCTCCTGTAGATTTTGACATATCCCTGTCATTCTGTAAACTAAGATGTAGGTGGGGTTCCGTAGAGTTTCCCGAATTGCCACATTTTCCCAAAACCTCCCCTTGTGTTACGTCCTGCCCCTCCTGCACCAAAATAGAACCTTCCATAAGATGGGCAAAAAGGATAAATTCCCCAGCTTCCGTTTTTAAAACAACGGTATTCCCCGTTAGATCTGCGGGATTCATCTGGCCAGGAATATTGTCCTTTACCCCTTTGATGACCAGTGCCACACGCGCATCGCAAGGAGCGATAATGGCTTTTCCAAAGGCATGGTAACTTTCATTCCTTTTGGAATCCCCATCGTAGGACGCGCCATCTACCACCTGTAAAATATCATAGGCATATTGTTGGCTAACTTCCGAAACATGGTAGTTTTGATTTACATTGGTACCGCCCCAAAAAACAAACCATTCGTCTTCGAAAGGCAGGATCATACTGGTGGTATTTCTATCCAAAATTGGAATGTCCAAGGGCTTTGGCGACTTAGGGGGCCTAATTGCCAATCCGTTAATCTGATTTTTTGTGTTGAGGGAAATGATTACTTCCGCTACAGCTTTTTCAAAGTTGGTGGAATAAATATGCGCGCCTTGGTCAATGCTTTTAAACCGCATTTCCGTTATGGCCCCCATGGGCGCATTTACATTCTTTGAAAAAAAGTTCCTAGCCTGCTCCCTCGGCAAATATTCTTTCATCACCACATCGAACATATTAAAAATACCATCGTAGTCCGATACATTATACAATGCCATAAATTCCGAGGCGGCCCCTGCATAATTTGCTTGCTCTAATTGGCTAAAGGAAAGATGGCCCATAAAAAACAATAAAACGTAAAAAATCTTAGGCATGATTGGGTGGGGATTTCGTTATTTGGGCGGGCGCATGTTATCTTTTGTTTTATCAAAAACATAGTCGATCACCTGTTGATGACGGTTTTTCGAACGTACCGCACTTCCTGCTGCAGGTGAGGCATAAATTCTTCGGGAGGCCACCCTAAACATTTGTACTTGGTCAAAGTGCATCAACATATGGCTCCAAGCCCCCATGTTCCTCGGTTCTTCTTGGGCCCAGACAATATCATCGGCATTTTTATATTTTTTGATGATGGCCTTCATTTGATCTGATGGCAAGGGGAACAATTGTTCCACCCTAACCAAAGCAACATCTTTCCGGTCGTGCTCTTCTTTTACGGCCAATAGGTCGTAATAAAATTTCCCAGTGCAGAACACTAGGCTTTTGATCTTTTTTACATCGGCGGAAGTGTCGTCGATCACTTCCTGAAAATTTCCATTCACCAATTCATTTACGGAAGAGACGGCCTTTGGATGCCGTAGCAAACTTTTGGGCGTAAAAATAATCAATGGCTTTCTATAATTTACCTTCATCTGCCGTCTCAAAATATGGAACATTTGTGCTGGGGTAGATACATCGGCGATGAACATATTATCTCGGGCACAAAGCTGTAAGTACCTTTCCATACGGGCCGAAGAATGTTCCGCACCTTGGCCTTCATATCCATGGGGCAAAAGCATGACCAGTCCGTTTTGCAATTTCCACTTGTCCTCGGCGGCAGAAATATATTGGTCTATCATGATTTGGGCACCATTGCTGAAATCCCCGAACTGTGCCTCCCAAATAGTAAGGGTATTAGGACTGGCCATGGCATATCCATAGTCAAAACCTACGACCCCATACTCCGATAACAATGAATTGTATATTTGAAAGGCCCCCTGATTTTCTGCTACATGGTTCAACAGCATAACTTCTTCCTCACTTTCCTCAACTTTCATCACGGCATGACGATGGGAGAAGGTACCACGTTCGACATCTTGGCCAGACATCCGCACGCCGAAACCCTCTTCCAACAAGGATCCATAGGCTAATAATTCTCCCATGGCCCAGTCGAGTCGATCGGTCTCGAAAAACATTTTTCTCCGATCTTCCACTAGTTTCTCCACCTTACGGAGGAATTTTTTATCCTCGGGCAATTGTGTAATCACCTTGGCAATTTTTGTTAATTTCCTTTGATCATATGTCGTATCGACAGCTTTAGACATTTCTTTTTCACGTGCCTCTTCAAATCCTTTCCATTCGTCTGCCATAAACGGGGTGATAACCGTTTTATCCGCTTTACGGGAATCTTCCAATTCTGTCTCCAAGGAAGCCTTGTATTCCTCTTCCAGATTACTGACGTAGGTCGCATCTATAACCCCTTCTGCCAGTAATTTCTCGGCGTAGATGTCCCTAGCATTTTTATGCTTTGCAATTGCCTTATATAATTTAGGCTGTGTAAACCTGGGCTCATCCCCTTCATTATGCCCGTATTTTCTATATCCCAATAGATCTAGAAATACATCCCTCTTAAAGCGCATCCTGTATTCCAGCGCAAAGAGCGAGGCATGAACCACTGCTTCGGCATCATCTGCGTTTATGTGCAGTACCGGGCTCAAGGTAACCTTGCCCACATCAGTGCAATAGGTAGAGGTTCGGGCGTCCAGATAATTGGTCGTAAAACCAATCTGATTATTGACAACAATATGAATCGTGCCATTGGTTTTATAGCCATCTAGGTTCGCCATCTGAATGACTTCATAAACGATTCCTTGGCCCGCTATTGCGGCATCTCCGTGTACCACAATTGGCAATACTTTTGAAAAATCATCCGGAAAATGGGCCTCCTGTTTGGCGCGTGCAATACCTTCGACTACCGCCCCTACGGTTTCCAGATGACTTGGATTGGGGGCAATGTTCATTTTGATCTTATTTCCTTTGTCGGACATGCGTTCGGAGGTCCACCCCAAATGATACTTGACATCGCCATCAAAGATCTCCTCTTCATAATCCTTCCCATCAAATTCATTGAAAATGTCCTTAGCAGCCTTACCGAAAATATTCGTCAAGACGCTCAGACGACCACGGTGGGCCATCCCCATTACAAATTCTTCAACACCCATTTCGGCAGCCCTTCCCACTACCGCATCTATTGCCGGAATTAGGGTCTCATTTCCTTCAAGGGAGAACCTTTTCTGGCCCACATATTTGGTATGTAAAAATGTCTCAAAAGAAACAGCTTGATTTAACTTTCGTAGAATATGTTTTTTACGGGCGGCATCATAGGCCGGATGGTTGTCGTTTACGTTCAACCAATTCTGTATCCACTCTATTCTGTGGGGAGACCTGATGTACATATATTCAACACCGATGGCGTCACAATAGATACGCTGAAGGTGAATTATAATCTCTTTCAAGGTACTGGGTCCTATGCCAATAATATCCCCCGCACTAAAAACTGTTTCCAAATCGCTATCGGAAAGTCGGAAGTTCTCTAGATCCAATGAGGGCGTGTACTGTCGCCGTTCCCGAACCGGATTGGTTTTGGTGAATAGATGGCCCCTACTTCGGTACCCATCTATCAAACGAATGACCTGAAATTCTTTTTGTAAAGATTGGGGGACTTCCACCTGTCGACCGTTCGCCAATGCCAGGGTTCCGTTATTGGAATGCACGTCCAACTCCTCCAATGCGCTTTCCGTTCCGAAATCAAATCCTTGGAAGAAAGCCCTCCAACTGGGTTCCACGCTGTCTGGGTTCTTCAAATACTTGTCGTAGGAATCCGCAAAGAAAGAGGTATGTGCGGCGTTTAAAAAGGAATATTTGTCCATAAAAGGTTTCTCTGGATAACCAATAAAATTTAATCAAAAATACAATATTTCCTATTTCTAGATGTATCTTGGGACATATAATTGATGCATAATACACTGTAAATGTCAATTCAACAAACTAACCTCCAAAAACCACTTATTCACCTGATATTCATTCTTATGACGCTAGGTGCGGTATCGCAAAATACATCGCAAAAAAGTGACTTTTGGAATAACGTCCATTTCGGGGGTGGCATAGGACTCGGATTCACCAATGGCGGCTTCAATGGATCGATATCCCCCAGTGCCATTTATCAGGTTTCACAGCAATTTGCGACGGGAGTCGGACTAAATTTTAATTATGCCAAATTCAACGACAATAAATTCTTGGCCTATGGGGGAAGTGTGCTAGCCCTTTACAATCCTATTCCCTATCTGCAATTTTCTGGTGAACTGGAGCAATTGCGCGTCAATAGGGAAATTCCCACAATGGCCGGTACCATCGAAGACAATTATTGGTCCCCGGCGTTGTTTTTGGGCGTGGGCTATAGCAATCAACATGTGACCATAGGGATCCGTTATGATCTGCTCTATGACGATAACAAGAGTATATACGCCAATGCCTGGATGCCCTTTGTGCGGGTATATTTTTAGAAATACCTGTATTTTTCAAGTAACAACATGACTGTTAAACAGTATTAAAACTTATCAAAGAATATTGTCCATCTTGAGAGCGGGTAATGTCGCTCATCCAATAAGTGTTATCTTTGAACCCTTTAAATTTGCTGGCCGGATCATCCCCCCTTAAATTGATCCGCAACATACAAAAGCACTTTTTAAGGTAAGGGCTTTAGTAAAAAAGGTTCTCTCCGGCCAACCCCATAGTATCGAATGAGATGAAATTGAAAATATTATTATTCTTTGTAAGCTGTTGGGCAACACATGCCCAACAAATCGGAGATTTTATATCCGTGGAGCCCGCGACGCAGAACAGTGATTTTGCGATTCCCCCAACCCATACCTTTCAAAAAATAATAGAATCGGGCGATGCCCTTACCCAAGGGGGTAATCTTAAAAATCAAAATGATTTCGCAGGTTATGTCCCCATAGGCGGCAGTAGTGAAAATGGGTACCTCAGTATCAATGCCGAAACGGCTCCCGGGGGTGTCAGTGTACTGGACATCAATTATAATACAGGCAGCAAGCTTTGGCAAACTACTTTGTCCCAAGCCCTAAATTTTAGTGGAGTGGTCGCCACGGTGGCCAATTGTTCCGGTACTGTCACCCCATGGAACACCGTCATTAGTTGTGAAGAGATCACCAGTGTCGAAATCGAAGCGAGCCAAGGGATTCCCAAAGATTTGAATTTTGATGGTTACCACGATGCAGGTTGGGCCGTGGAAATAGATCCGGTCAATAAAATTGTAATCAATAAATTATGGGCTTTGGGCAATTTCAAGCATGAAAATGTTACCATTCACAGCAACCAACGTACGGTTTATGAAGGTTCAGATGCCGCCATTGGCCATTTGTACAAATTTGTGGCAGATAGTTCCCAGGATTTGAGTTCAGGAACGCTATTTGTGTATGTAGGTTCTAAAAATGGCCCTGGTAATTGGGTGCCCATGCCCAATACTGCCCAGGCCGATCGAAATAATACCGTAAACTTGAGTGCGGCGGTAAATGCCACAGTATTCAACGGCATAGAAGATGTTGAAATTGGTCCCGATGGATGGGTCTATTTTGCGGTTAAAAACGAGAGCCGTATCTATCGTTTCCAAGATTCTGATCCGATCACGGGGACAACCGTTACGCAAATGGAAACTTTCGTGGGCAATACTTCCTATAACATTGTCCATGAAAATGGAACTACTCCAGTTAATTGGGGCAACGGGAATGACAATCTTGCTTTTGACGGAGAGGGAAACCTTTGGGTATACCAAGATGGCGGGTCGCAGAATTACATTTGGGTGGTCGATAATGGTCATACCCAATTAAATCCTAAAGTTCGGATATTTGGAAACGTCCCTGCTGGCGCCGAACCTACAGGAATCACCTTTTCGCCAGATTACCGATTTCTTTTTATGTCTGTGCAACACCCGAATACGAACAATAACAGCACCCAGACCGACGCTGCAGGAAACACCATATCGTTCAATAAAAGTACCACCCTAGTGTTGGCCCGGAAAGAAAATCTTGGTACCTCATCTACGGTTTGGTATTTGGATGCAGACAACGATGGCTACGCGACTGCTGACACGGTCACCAGCGCGACCAGCCCCGGTCCCGGATACACTACAACCGTTTTGCCCACTACGGATTGTGATGATTCAGATGCGACCATCAATCCACAGACCATTTGGTATTTGGATGGCGATGGCGATGGCTATGCAACGGCTTTAACCATAACCAGTTGCAACAACCCTGGCCCTGGTTATACTACCAATGTACTGCCGACCAGCGATTGTAATGACAACGATGCCTCGGTTAACGAAATTTCGACGTGGTACCTGGACGCCGATGGGGACGGTTTCGCCGATCCGACCACAGTTGAAAACTGCGGCAATCCTGGGCCTGGCTATTCCAC
>JBBKWR010000192.1:0-17705 GCA_037969055.1 Flavobacteriaceae bacterium
GGGAATATCTTCATAAACCGCGCTCACCTGCATATCATATTGGTTATTGACCTTAATAACCTTACCAATGGGTTCTTCATCCCCCAAAAGTGCATTGGCAACAGATTCGGAGAGCATTATCGAATTTATCTCGCGCAACCCATCCAGTTCACCTTTTAGAATTTTTAGGTCCAACATTACAGGGGCTTCGCGCTGGATAAAGTTGCCCGTTTTGGAAAGGCTCTTTTCTCCATAGTTAAGGTATTGTGAGTTGTTCCAGGATGACATGAGAAGATGCTTGAAGTTGTCGGCATATCCGTCGCGCAACGCCTTTTCCAATGGTCTTGGGATGGAAGGTCCGGTACCAGTATTGCCATTAAAGGTCTGCGACTGATACACTTGCGCAATTTTATCCCGATTTGTAAAATAGTCGTCATGGGTGAGTTCGTCTTCTATCCACAGCCCAATTATTAAGGTTACGGCCATACCCAATGCAAGTCCGCCGATATTGATAGCCGAATACCCTTTGTTCTTTATGAGGTTTCGCCACGCGATTTTGATATAGTTTTTAAACATGATTCTTTACTTTTCGGTTCTATCTCGTTTGTGCTTTATTCCAATTCGGCAATATTATTATGCACTGCCATGACTATTCGGTTCGTAAACTTTCGATCGGGTTCATCAACGCCGCCTTGATGCTTCGGTAACTGATCGTTGCAAAGGCAATAAGGATCGTAATCAAGGCCGCAAGGGCAAATACCCACCATTCGATGGTAATCCTATAGGCAAATTCTTGTAGCCATTTGTGCATCAAATAATAGCTTATGGGAAAGGCGATCAACATGGCCATCGCGACCAGTTTTAAAAAATCCTTGGCGAGCATTTGGGTTATGCGTTCTACGCTGGCACCAAGTACCTTTCGAACCCCGATTTCTTTTTTTCGCTGTGCAGCCGTGAAAGTGACCAATCCAAATAATCCCAAACAAGCCACAAAAATGGTAAGCAAGGCAAAAATTCTAAGGATAACACCCATTTTTTGTTCCACCAAATAGGTTCTTTCGTAGGATTGGTTGAGCAGGGAATAGTCAAAAGGTTCTGCAACGTCATACGTGTTCCATATTGTTGAAATACTCTCTATCAATGCGGCCATGTCGGTACTTTTGGCCTTTATAATCAGGCCCCCATTAGGATGGTATAACATAATCAATGGTTCTATAGTCTGGTGTAGGGATCTAAAATGAAAGTCCTTTATGAGGCCAATGACCGTCAAATTTTGCCTGCCCCCCTGATTATCCATGGCCATTATAATAGTTTTGTCTATGGGGTCATCGCCAAGGCCCAAAATTTTAGCAGTGGTCTCATTTATAATTACTTTCAATGAATCTGTGCCATAGTCCTTTGAAAAATTCCTGCCCTTCAATAATTTCATTCCCATGGTGGGTATGTATTCTTCATCAATATCATATACCGTCATTCTTCGTGGCGAGTTGTCATCAATAAAAACCGCCGACATAGAATTGTTTGATGGTCCAACAGGTACAAATCCCGAATGGCTAACAAGGGCAACCCTTGGGTCCTCCAAGATCTGATTTTTGAAGGCTTCCTCATCGTTCCCTAATATATAGGCTTCCCGAAGTACCAATAACTGCTCCTTATTGAAGCCTAGATCCTTATTTTGTATAAACGTCATTTGCTGGTCAACGACCAGGGTAGCCATAATGAGTCCGGCTGATACCATAAACTGAAATACCACCAACCCACTTCTAATGCCTTTTCTATTCTTAGATCCGGTAATTTTATTCTTAAGCACGGCAATTGGTTTAAAAGACGATAGATAAAATGCTGGATAACCGCCAGCCAGCAAGCTGACAGTCAGTATCAAGAACGAGAGGCCCAAAATTACTTTGGGTGTCAATAGATAGACCATCTGCAACTCCTTTCCCGACAAACGATTAAAGGCGGGCAGCAGCAGTATTACCAAAACCGTCCCAAAAATCGTCGCCATTACAGTTGCAATGAATGATTCGGTTAAAAACTGACTGATCAATTGTTTCTTTTTTGAGCCCAACACTTTTCTGATCCCAACCTCCTTCATCCTTGTCGTCGCCGCAGCGGTTGAGAGGTTCATGAAGTTGATACAGGCAATAAGCAACATGAACAGGGCAATGGCCCCGAAGATATACACGGTGTTGATATTGCCCCCTGGCTCCAGGGTACTGCTATCCGAAAAATCTGATTTTAAGTGGATGTCCCCCAATGGTTGTAGGAACAATCCAACCTTATTACTCTGGGTAAATTGGGTAAAAGAGATGCCCATTGCCTCCTTGATTTGGGGTCCCATATACTTCTCGGTTATTGCAGGCAGCTTTTCCTCAATGGCCTTAATATTGTACCCTTTTTTCAGAAGCAGGTAAGTAAAGAACCTCGATTCCATCCATGAACTTTTTTTGGCCTCGGAATCGCCTGCCATTGACGCCAGCATATCAAAATGAAAATGAGAATTTTGAGGAATTTTATCAATAATTCCTGTAACACTGTAGTTTTGGTCCTGTTCCTCAATATAAAGCACTTTGCCTATTGGGTTTTCCGAGCCAAAATATTTTCTGGCCACTTCTCGAGTGAGTACAATAGTGTTGGGTTCCGTTAAGGCAGAAACCTGGTTTCCATCTACAATGGGCAAGGTGAATACCTCGAAAAAATTGGGGTCCACATATGCAAATCTGGTATTTCTAAAGGTGATGTTGTTGTAAGTAACTTTAAGGGTGCCTCCATTTCTCAATCGGGTAGCGGCTAAAACTTCCGGTAGTTCTTGCTGAAAAACCTGGGCCACAGGGGCCATCACTACAGCTTCACTAATGTCTTCCCCATTCACTTTGGCGTTAAAAACTACCCTGACAATTTCATCTGCATTTTTGTTAAAGCGATCATAACTGAGTTCATCGGCAACGTACAACATTATAATAAGGCAGGCGGCAATACCTATGGAAAGCCCGATGATATTGATTGAAAACAGACCTTTATTTTTCAAGATGGTCCGAAGGGCGATTTTAAAATAGTTTTTAAACATGATGATTAACTTGATTGATGAATAAACCCCTAATAACCCAGGCCTACGCCATGGCCCCCAAAGCCCGATTGTGGCTTTCGGTTACTATTTGCCCATCAAATAGGTTGATGATCCTATGGGCATAATGCGAGTCGCGATCGGAGTGCGTAACCATAACAATGGTCGTGCCCTCTTGGTTCAGTTCTGTAAGCAGGTTCATAACCTCGATGCCATTTTTGGAATCCAGGTTTCCGGTCGGCTCATCCGCCAGAATCAATTTTGGGTTCGTCACTACTGCACGGGCTATGGCAACCCTCTGTTGCTGTCCACCGGATAACTGGTGGGGAAAATGCCTTTCCCTATGGGCAATTTTCATACGCTCCAATACTTTCATCACCTTTTCACGCCGCTCGCTCTTTTTCATTTTTAAATAGATCAGTGGTAGTTCGACATTTTCAAAAACGGTAAGCTCATCGATGAGGTTAAAGCTTTGGAAGACAAAGCCAAGATTTCCCTTTCGCAGTTCAGTGCGCTGGCGTTCTTTGAGTCCACCGACCTCATGGCCCGCAAATTGATAAGTGCCTTCCGTGGGGTTGTCCAACATACCGATGATGTTCAGCAAGGTCGATTTCCCGCAACCCGATGGACCCATGATCGCCGCAAATTCCCCCTCCGCGATTTTCATATTGACTTTGTTCAAAGCCAAGGTCTCGACTTCCTCGGTTCTAAAACTCTTTTTTAAATTTTGGATCTGTATCATTTTTCGTCTGGATTTATTTCTATTTCATTATTATTATAAAGACAACTTAAGTCGGTACATTGTGACAGTTTGTTGCTGTTTTTTTTCAGGTTGGGATTCCTTCAAATCTAGTTGTTCACCCTAATTTTCCGATATGCATCTTCTCCCTTGTGTGGGTGTGGCACGAGGTGACTATTTTAGCACTATTTTTTCAGCATCCCCAAAGCTATCATAGTTACTGGTAATCACTTTTTCGCCGGCTTGTAGGCCTTCCAATACTTCATAGTACCTCGAGTTCTGCTTACCTATTCGGATTGCTCTTTTGATGGCATCGCCTCCGGATGGATTTACCACGAATATCCATTGGCCCCCGGTGCTCTGAAAGAAACTACCTTTTGGCAGCAGCAAGGCATCGCTTGATTCTCCCAATTGTAATTTGATATTATAGCTTTGCCCTGTTCTTATGGTTTCTGGTTTTTTATCCGTAAAGACAAGGTCTACCTTGAACTTTCCGTTACGGACTTCTGGATATACTTTTCGCAAGCGCAAGGGATATTCTTCCCCGTTGCGATCAAGAACGGCCGTCAAATCCCTTACAATACGATCAATATAGTGTTCATCAATGGTCGCCTCTATCTTATAATCAGTAAGTACGTTGACCTGTCCTATACGTTGGCCTTGTGCAATACTCTGACCAATTTCCGCATCCAAAAAGCCCAATTGCCCATCTGCGGGTGCCCGCACATTTAAGTGGTCTAATCTTTGATAAACCATTCCCAGTGTTTTTTGCATCCGAGCTAGATCTGAATCCAAGCTGACCAAGGAAGTTTTTCTAAGTTCATCGTCCTGCTCTGTCTGGACTTTTATGATATCAAATTGTTTTTGGGAAAGTTCATAATTCTCCTTGGAGATCAAATAGGCCTCTTTTGAAATAAGCTCTTCTTTATAGAGCGACTCATTCTGCTCAAAATTCCGCTTTAATTTTTGCAGATCCGTGCTCGCCGTTGCCAGCGATTTCCGGCCTTCTACCTGTCGTGAATCAAAGGTCAGTTTGGTAGAACGTAGATCGTTCTGTTTTAAGGCCAAATTGCTTTCACTTGCCAAAATTTGTTCATAAAGGTTCATATTCTCCAATTTCAGGATAATATCTCCCTGTTTAACAGTAGCACCTTCCTCTATCAACTTTTCTTTCACGCGGCCCCCTTCATAGGCATCCATATAAATGGTGGCAATAGGGGCCACATTGCCGTTGATCGTTATGTAATCGTCAAACTTGCCCTGGGTAACATCGGCAATCGAAAGTTTGTCTTTTTCAGTTCTAAAGGTCGATACCGAAGTTCCAAAAATCAATTGGTATGCGGCAAAGAGCAAGAACAATCCCAGGGCTATGTACCCATAATGTTTGGGGCGTAATCCTTTTTTCTTTTCTAGCTTTATATCCATGGTGCAACGATCTAATTAATATTAAAAACGGGTAATCCCCGATAAAAATCAATAGTACTTTTATTTACCTCAGACCGCAACCGAACTTGAAGGTTTTCATTTTGGGCACTAGCAAATAAATTTTTTGCCGTGAACAGTTCAATTGCATTGATCATCCCTTTTTCATAGCGTTTTTGCGCGATGGTAAAGGCAAGGCTCTGGGCCTCCATTTTTTGGGTACTCTGTTCGTATTCCACCAACAGGGCATCGTACTCCTGTACGAGTTGTTGAATGGTCTGGTATAGCACCTGCTTTTGTATATCGAGATTGTTCATTGCCTGCAAGCGCGCAATTTTTTGTTGTTTCACCCTAGACCTGCCGGACCAACCATTGCTAATGGGAACCCTAAGACTGAGACCGACATACTGAAAGGTATTGTCCCGAAATTGATCCCGGAAAGGAATCGTTGTGCCCAAAGAATCCCTTGTGGTCTCGAAATAACCGGTACCTACCCCCCCTAGCAAGGATAGCGAGGGATAGAGCTCACCCCTGGCGACGGCGACTTGTTTTTTGGCCGCCTTGGCCCTGAACTCTTGGGCCTTGATGATCGGCATGAACGCTTTAGCTTCTGCATACACAGAGTCGGTCTGTATTTTTGGGGCCTCGTCCGGAACGTTCTTATCCACAAGGCCGATTTGGATCGCAATATCGTTGGTGTCGTCCAAATTCATTTCCTGGATCAAGAGCAACTTTGCGGTTACCAGCTTGTTCTCGCTCTGCGTTACATTCAGCTTATCCGTCAGAAGCAGTGATTCGGCTTCATAAAGATCGGCCCCTGCCTTGAGACCAAGGGTGATCTGTTTGGCAACAAGATCGTAGTTCGCCTGAGACACTGTCAATTGTTCTTTGGAAATGGCGACCAACCCCTCAAAAAACTGAATGTCATAAAAGGCCTGCATGATGCGGAATGCCAACAAATATTTTTGTTGCTCCCGCTCCTCCTGGGTGGCCTTATAAATGAATTTAGAGGCTTGGATGGTATTCAGTTTTTGAAATCCCTGAAAAAGTGCCAAGGAAGATTCCAGAGAATAGTTGTTGGAAAAGAATTGCGTATTGACATAGCCGCCACTATTGGGATCTTCAGACCTACCAAAGCTAAGGGAGTAGTTTGAAAAACCGTTCACTGTAGGTAATAATTCACGAAACGATTGTCGATAGGTTTCCTTGCCCGAATCTTTAAGGTAGCCGTAATCTTTCAACTGAAGATTGTGTTCGAGCGCATAGGCCACACAATCCTCCAAGGTCCATCGTTCCTGTGCTACCAGTTTGGAGCAAAACAGAAAAATCAGGACGACCACTATTTTAAAGAGTACGTTCATTTTCATAATTGGTGTGTCCTTTGCAGTACTATAGTTGTGCCAAGAATTAAAATTACTCATAATCAAATGGTTAGATCTATTTTAATAGAATCAAGTGTTATGAACTGTAAAATAGTTGTACAGAGATTGTCCAAAAAATGGACACTTTTGAATATGGCATAATTTCAAATCGTATTTTTAACAACCCCTTTAAGGACTGGGTCATGATAGATGCAAAAATTTTGGTCGTAGACGATAACAAAAGTGTACTGAGTGCCTTGGAGATTCTTTTGCAGTTCGAGTACAAAAGAGTTGTCACGCTATCAAACCCTAATCAAATCTCATCGTTTGCTGACTTGAAGGACTACGATATTGTACTGCTTGATATGAATTTTTCGGCCGGCGTTAATACAGGAAATGAAGGCCTGTACTGGTTGCGCGAGATTCTGAAACGGGCCCCACAGATTTCAGTGATAACCATGACCGCCTATGGTGCTATTGACCTTGCAGTGAAGGCCCTAAAGGAAGGAGCCACCGATTTTGTGCTGAAACCTTGGAACAATGACAAGTTGTTGGCGACCGTAAAATCGGCATTTGAATTGAGAAAGTCGCGCAAGGAAGTGCATCAACTTAGACAAAAAGAAACGAGTTTAAAGCAGCTCATCAACCATAACAAAAATCTTATCGTCGGCAACTCCAAGGCGCTTCATTCGGTATTGGGCCTGGTCGCCAAGGTCGCGAAGACCGATGTGAACGTTTTAGTGACCGGAGAAAACGGCACAGGAAAGGAACTTATCGCTAGGGAACTCCATAATTTGTCAACACGGCACAAAGAGGTTTTCATAGCGGTGGACATGGGGTCGATTTCCGAAAACCTTTTTGAGAGCGAACTTTTTGGCCATATGAAAGGGGCTTTTACCGATGCAAAGGAAGATAGGGCCGGTAAGTTCGAAGCAGCTAGTGGTGGGACACTCTTTTTAGATGAGATAGGGAATTTATCTTTACAGGCGCAGTCCAAGCTGCTATCAGCGATCCAAAATAAAACGGTGGTCCGTGTAGGGTCCAATAAGTCCATCCCCGTGGACATTCGACTGATTTGCGCGACCAATTGTAATTTAGACACCATGGTCTCTGATGGATTGTTCCGCGAAGACCTACTTTACCGGATTAACACTATTTATATAAAAGTACCTTCCTTGCGCGAACGGGACTGCGATATTTTGGTACTGGCCGATTTTTATCTCCACAAATTTACTTCGAAATACGGGAAGCAAGGTTTGCGCATCAACCAGGCCGCCCAGGAGAAATTAATGGCCTATCCATGGCCTGGAAATGTCCGCGAATTGTTACATACCATGGAACGGGCCGTTATTTTATCCGAAGGAAATATACTGAAACCATCCGATTTTCTGTTGAACCCAAAGTCGCCTGTTTCGAGCGATTCAAGGCCCACTACGTTGGAGGAAATGGAATTATTGATGATTACCAATGCGCTGGACCAAAATGAAGGTAATTATAGTGCAGCTGCCGAACAATTGGGTATTTCGAGACAAACGCTCTATAACAAGTTAAAGAAGGTCGGTCATTGAGAGCCCAGATATCAATCGTTGCAGGGGACCGATAAAAGCCCTATTATTAATATAGTTTCCCTTAAGCCCAAAAAATGGTAAGTAGGCATATTTATTTACAGCTACTGTTCCGGATTCTCATGATATCTGCCATCGCCCTTGCCGTAGGCTATTTCTTTTTTGGGAGTCAACCAATCATTTCCGGAATCTTCCTGATCCTTTTGGCCATTCAGACCGCCTTGTTGATCCGTTATGTGAACCATACGAATAGAAAGATCGCCTACTTTTTCGATGCGATAAAAAATGAGGATTTTACGCTTCGATTTCCTGAAAAATTAAGTGTAAAATCATTGGAAGAGCTCAACCATAGCCTTAATATGCTCAACGTGATGATCCAAGAGATCCATCTAAAAAAACAGGCCCAAGAGCAATATTATCAAGAGATATTAAGACAGGCCGATATAGGTATTTTAACGGTGAACCCCAAGGGTCATATATTGTATGCGAATCCAACGGTCGAACGATTGCTGAATTACACCCCTTTGAACCATATCAAACAATTCAACCTCGTCGATGAAAAACTCTATGCCCTTTTTGCCGACCTAAAGCCCTTTGAAAGCAAGATTTTTCAACTGGCCAACGAACGGGAGAAAACCCAGCTTGCCCTCAAGGCTTCTGCCATCTCTGTTGATGGACAAGCACTATTGTTGGTGGTGGTGCAGGACATACACAAGGAGCTTGATGAAAAGGAAACCGATTCATGGGTTCGTCTGATAAGGGTGCTCACGCATGAGATCATGAATACCATTACGCCGATTACCTCCATTTCCGAATCGATATTGAAATATTTTAAAACAGAAAAAGGTTCGGTGCCCTTTAAGGAGTTCAATGAAAGCCAAATACAAAGCACGGTAAAGGGCTTGGAAGTGATCAAAGGACAGGGCACCGATTTGATGGAGTTTGTTCAATCCTACAGAAGTTTTCTAAGTTTACCGAAACCCGATCTCGCCTTGGTCAGCGCCAAAAAATTATTGGATAAGCTAAAGATTTTAATGGACCAAGAAAACAAGGAGGGACATATAGCATTCGATTTGGTGGTAGACCCAATAGATCTGGAGCTTTTTATTGACGAGAAACAGATTTCCCAAATATTGGTCAATCTCAGTAAAAATGCCATTCAATCCCTAGCAGGTATTGTAAATGGGGAATTGCAAATTATAGCGGGTATTACTAAAAAAGGAAAGAAATACATTGAAGTAATCGATAATGGGCCAGGTATTCCACCAGAACATATTGATGAAATTTTCGTGCCGTTTTTTACCACAAAAAATACAGGTACAGGAATCGGATTGAGCCTTTCGAAGCAGATCATGCACCTTCACGGGGGCACGATTAAGGTGCACTCGGTCCCTTTTGTTCAAACTTCATTTGTATTGACTTTTTGAGGTATTTCACATGATAGTTTAAGCACCTGTTTTTGGTGCGTTGCGATGATCAATTTTAGGTTCCCGGGTCATCGAGCATTAGCTCCGTATCATATACCTCTGCATACTTGAAATCCCTAAACCAATATTCTGAGGAAATGATTTCGAAGACTAATGCATTCGCTTCGGCCACCTCTTTTTTGTATTGCCATATGATGTCTTTGGCATCGGCAAATTCCCCTGTTTCGATTTGTTTACTGAACAACCTGTTGATCAATGTATTCTCAGGCATACCATTGACCAAAATTCGGATCAAGGACGCTTCAGTATCTTGTTCAAAAATGGAATTTCCATGTTTTTCCTTGGGGGTTATACTTACCTTAAATCGAACTGCTTCCGGGTGTGGGAACTTACCATTATAGGCTTGGTAAAGCAACTGCGTAATATTAAAAAATTCTTCGTGCATCGAAATTACGGCATATTCCTCCCACATCTTTTCGTCCATCATTTCGTGAGAGAGGTTTTCTATCTGCCCGGCATTCAAGCGGTCTTTAAAGAGGTATTCCAACAATAGCTTGGCAGCATCCTCAGGGTCGTTGTCGGAAAGCGATAAGAGACACATCTCTTTCAGTTCCTGTGGGGATAAGTCTGAAGTATCGCCATATTCCATAATGTCCAACAAAGCCCTATAATGTTGATCATTCCATGCCTTCGGCAATTCCTGCATGTTCTCAAATTTGATGGGTTCGACCGTAAAGTGTAGCTTCATAATTAATTTTCCTTGTTTCGCATTAAAGGGCATGAAGATAATAAATGGTCGGGAAACAGTATTATCGCAGCTGCATTTTTAGATAGATTTAAAATTCGCAGTACTTTTGTTGCTTGAATTGACTAGCAACTATGATTAAATATAATCTTTCCGTTCTTATTGGAATCTTCTTTTGTTCCTTGGCCATGGGCCAAAAAAAAATCGATAACGAAGATTTAAAAAGGCAAGTTTCCCAATTTAAAAATGATATTCGTGGGCCATATAAGGATATTCGTTGGTTTTGTAACGATGGAAGTGTCCGGCAACCAAAAGACCCCTGTCCGGCAGAAATAGGACCCGGTCTACAGCATGCAAGATACAAAGATGCCGTGGTAGCCATTGGTAAGGACCATCACATTTATTTTGGACAGTTGCTGGCCTATACCGATAAGGCTGATTTTTGGGATGAAAAAAGCGATCATTCCAGATTAAAGCAATATCAAATCGACAAATATTTGCGCACGGTCGATAATGGATGGATCAATCAAAAAGGTCAATTTTATCGTGGTGCCATGCAGGCCGAAGACGAGGAAGCGTGGGGTATTGATTTTTACAAATGGCTGTTGTCAAAAGATGAGGTGCTCACACAAAACTTCTTTTTGGTGCGGCAATCCTTAAAGGATGTACCACACAGTGGAGATGACAATATTGCCCAACTGATGAGAAGTCAATCTAAGGTTATCTCAGACGAGTATGCCCCTTTTATGGATTTAAGGGTAAAGATTCATGGGCAACCTGAGGTAAGGGACATACAAAGCGTTAAGGATTTTCAAAAAAACAACGCCACAAAGTTAACTTCAGCACTAAACAAAAAAATTGATGAATTGGTGGGCACTATGGCCGATTTTTTTAAACCTATCGATATTAAGAAATTAAGTCAGAATACAAAGGTGCTCAAGGACACGCCCTTAGGGGATGCCATTAATAAATACATTGAAAACAATAGCGCCAATACCGAACCCTCTATACTGATCGCTGAGTCCGCCGAGCTTTTATTGCAAATCCGTAACGGGATATTGAAAGAAAAAAGACCGGTCGCAAGACTCCAGTTGTTGGACATCTCTTTGAAGTTAGAGGACATCCTCTTTAAAATCGCACCTAATTGGGCCCCCAAAACCTTAGAGGAGCAATTGGAAAAAATTTGCGATTTGACAACGGCCACCGTAGGCGCCGGTTATTTGGAACTTTGGGAATGGGATCAAATCCAAACTTATCTGGTCAAAAGTGGCATGAAAGAAATGTCACTTGCCGATCTCACAAACGTCCTGGAAACAACCCGGGGGGCCGTAGAATGGAGTGCTGCGATGGTGAAGGCAAATTATCAGGAGGAAGTGAACACCTATTCCGGATTTGAGCCCTTGGCTTACGGATTTATCGATGACCGGATACGTGGTTCAATCGCACTTCATCTTGGTAAAAGTGTTGGTGAGTTGGGCGATTTTATCGCAAAAGAATCTGCGTTGACCAATAAGGTTATGGACATTCCCAATCAAAGTGCAATACGCGGACTTAATCCGGGATATGCCTTTGGTGAATTGGTAGTGGTCAACGGCTCCCCCGACGCCGTGGAAGTATCACCAGATAAAATATATATTTTTAAACGGTCCCCTTCCGACTTAAAGCCCATTGCCGGAATCGCAACCGTGGCGGAAGGCAATATGGTATCGCATGTACAATTGCTGGCAAGAAACTTGGGCATCCCCAATGCGGCGTTATCAGATGATAACCTTCAAAGTTTGATGCCGTATAATGGCCAACGGGTATTTTATGCGGTTTCCAATAAGGGCAATGTAATCTTAAAACCCGAAGCGCAGATGAGCGCGAAGGAACGCGATTTGTTCTCCAAAAAAGAACGCAGTGACGACAAAATTGAAGTGCCCATAGCAAAAATAAGGCTAGATCAAACCGGCATTTTAAACCTACGTGATGTGGATGCTGGTGATTCTGGTCAACTTTGCGGGCCCAAAGCCGCGAATCTAGGACAATTAAAAAAGATGTTTCCTGATAAGGTGGTGGAAGGGTTGGTCATTCCATTTGGAATATTTAGGGAACATATGGATCAGATAATGCCGGGCCAGGAAGTCTCTTATTGGGCTTTTCTCAATGCCATGTTCAAGGAAGCTGAAAAGATGCGGGGTACCAACATCTCCGAACCCGAAGTCGAAAATTATCAGCTCAGACAGTTGGAGATATTACGCGCTGCCATCAAGGAAATGCCCTTAAAAGTGAATTTTGTTGCCCAATTGGAGCAAAATTTTCTATCCATTTTAGGAAAAAATATAGGGACCGTTCCGGTATTTCTTCGCAGCGATACCAATATGGAAGATTTAAAGGATTTCACTGGCGCAGGGCTCAATTTAACCCTGTTCAATGTGGTGGATAAGGATAAAATTATGAACGGCATCAAAGATGTTTGGGCCTCCCCATATACCGAGAGAAGCTTTAAATGGCGGCAAAAATACTTGCTTAACCCCGAAAATGTTTTTCCATCCATTTTGGTAATCCCAAGTGTTGATGTAGACTATTCGGGCGTCTTGATCACAAAAGGGATTGTTTCCGGTAACAGCCAAGATTTGACCGTTGCTTTTAGTCGAGGTGCCGGCGGAGCGGTTGATGGACAATCGGCAGAAACCTATACCATCTATGAAGATAATGGTTACAAGCTCTTGGCCCCTGCAAGGGAAGCCCACTATAATACCTTGCCCGCCACTGGGGGTACTGGCCGTAAATCGGCCACTTTTGAAAATGCCGTGTTGAACCCGCAGAATATCGATGATATCAGGGCGTTTGCCAGGACAATCCGCAAAATATTGCCGACCGAGACCAAATCGGATTATAAAGGCGCTTATGATGTGGAACTGGGATTTCAGAACAATAAACTTTGGCTCTTTCAAATAAGGCCGTTCGTTGAAAATAAGAAAGCAGTCAGTTCTGACTATTTGGAGTCGATAACCCTTAAAATAAAGGGGGACAAAAAAATTTCCCTCTCGGCTCAGTTATAGAAAGCATGGGACAAATTTGTTTTAACGCTGATGGCATTGCAAACAAATCCTTAAAAAAATGTATATTATAAAAAGGAATAAAAAAATTATATGATCAAAAATATTGAAAATATTGAATTAAAATATTTGACGATAGAGGACTATTCGGCCCTGAAGGATGCTATGATAGACTCCTATACCACAATGCCGGAAGCATATTGGAGGGAAATACAAATTCAATCGCTAATTGACAAATTTCCGGAAGGGCAGGTAATCATAAAAATCAACAATAAAATTGCAGGCTGTGCCTTATCCATTATTGTTGACTATGACCAATTCAGGGATTCCCACACCTACAAAGATCTTACGGGCGACTATACGTTCAGTACCCATACTGCGGAAGGTGATGTATTGTATGGTATCGATGTTTTTATTAAACCAGAATTCCGTGGTTTGCGATTGGGTCGTAGGCTTTATGACTATAGAAAGGAATTATGTGAACGACTTAATTTACGGGGGATTGCCTTCGGGGGGAGAATTCCCAATTATCATAAATATGCTGATAAACTTTCCCCAAAAGAATACATCGAAAAGGTCAAGCGAAAAGAAATTCACGACCCTGTTCTAAATTTTCAGATTTCAAACGATTTTCATCCGGCAAAAATATTAAAGGGTTACCTAGAGGGCGACCAAGCCTCCAGTGAGTTTGCGGTGTTATTGGAATGGGACAACATTTATTATGAAACGAAATCGAAAAAAGCTTCGATCAAGAAAAAAATAGTACGATTGGGATTGATCCAATGGCAAATGCGATTGTACAAAGATTTGGAAGAGCTCATGCAACAGGCTGAATATTTTATAGATGCCGTATCGGGCTATCGCTCTGATTTTGCCTTGTTTCCAGAATTTTTCAATGCCCCTTTAATGGCTGATAACAACCATATGCCAGAATCGCAGGCCATTAGGGAATTGGCAAAGCATACCAAAGACATTGTCCAAAAATTCTCAGAACTCGCTATCTCTTATAACATAAACGTGATTACCGGGAGCATGCCGGAAATTAAAAACGACCTACTATATAATGTCGGGTATTTGTGTAAAAGGGATGGTACTGTCGAAAGGTATGAAAAACTACATGTAACGCCTGATGAGGCCAAAGTATGGGGCATGCAAGGGGGCAGTGAATTAAAAACCTTTGATACCGATTGTGGGAAAATTGGGATTCTGATCTGCTATGATTGCGAATTCCCTGAATTAAGCAGGATATTGGCGGATGAAGGTATGGACATATTGTTTATCCCATACCTGACGGATACCCAAAACGGGTACTCAAGGGTACGCTATTGTGCCCAAGCAAGGGCCATCGAAAATGAATGTTATGTGGCCATAGCCGGAAGCGTTGGTAACTTGCCCAAAGTTCATAATATGGATATCCAGTTTGCCCAGGCCATGGTATTCACCCCTTGTGATTTTTCATTTCCGGCCAATGGGGTAAAGGCAGAAGCGACCACCAATACGGAAATGATCCTCATTGCCGATGTAGATATCGATTTACTGCGCGAACTCAATCAATTTGGTAGCGTTCGTAATTTAAGGGATCGGCGCACAGATATTTTTGAATTGAAGAAACGTCAAAAATAAAGGTGTCGATCGACAACAAATTTAAACCATGTTAATCTATTAAACAGTTCCATGCCAATGCGTAATATTTTTGTTTACATCCTATTAGCTGTCGTCAGTATGGCCTTCATGGCCTATAACAATTATCCCATTGATGGTTATGGGCATACGGGCATAAAACGCCTAAAGCGTCTAGAGTTGGTGAAAAGTGGCGAAATCAAGGAAACCTCTAAACTGCCTGCAGGTGCGCTTAAATCATATAGTGAAATCCATTTGAACCTAACATCCAGGAGCCAAGATAGCACAGGAGCCTTGATGACCCTTGATCCGGATTTCCAAAAAGAGATCAATTCGTTGTTCAGGGGCATGGACAAATCATACTCCATAGCCGTTTTGGACCTATCGGATGTAAATCATATTCGATACGCGGTACGCAACGAAACTGCCGGCTATCAGCCAGGGAGTGTGGGCAAATTGGCAGTATTGACCGGTTTATTTACCCAATTGGCCAAAATCTACCCAGATTCCTGGGAGAAACGTACTGAATTATTGAGGGCGAAGTCTGTGAAAGCCGGTGTTTGGGGACTCACAGATGAGCATACCATTCCAATCTACAATATCGAAAAAAACACTTTAGTAAAAAGACAGGTCATCGCCAGTGATGTCTTTACTTTATATGAATGGGCCGATCATATGTTATCCGTAAGCAATAACGGGGCGGCTAGCATTGTTTGGCGGGAAGTACTGTTAATGGCAGCATTTGGAAAGGATTATCCGGCGCTGACTGAAGACCAGGCCATGGAATATTTTAAGACCACCCCGAAAAAAGAGTTGACAGATCTAGGCAATGAAGTCGTCAACCTACCCTTACGTACTTTGGGTATTACAGAAGCGGAATGGCGATTGGGAAGTTTTTTCACCAAAGGGGCGAACACCTATGTGGGCGATAAGGGGGGAAGCATTGGTTCTCCGTTGGGTCTGATGAAATTTTTGGTCCAATTGGAACAAGGGAAGATCGTTGATGAAAATAGCAGTCTCGAAATGAAACGGTTGATGTATATGACAGATCGAAGGATTCGCTATGCCCAGGCCCCAGCCTTAAAGGACGCCGCAGTATACTTTAAATCAGGCAGTTTGTACAAATGTGATCGTAGTAACGGGCAGGTCTGCGGTAAATATATGGGCAATGTGCAAAATTTTATGAACTCCGTTGCAATTGTAGAACAACCCGATAATTGTAATTATATGGTTGTATTAATGACCAACGTGCTCCGCAAGAACTCAGCAAGCGATCATATGTATCTGGCAGGTAATATCGATAAAATAATTCGCAAAAATTAAACCGCTTCCCCAAGTGCCACCATCGCTTCTTGGGCAAAAGTGCGCACTTTTAAGTCTTCGCTGTTCAGGTATTTTTCAGCTATTGGTACATATTTGATATCTTTTTGATGCTTTATCAAATACAGCACCGCTAGTTTTATTTTCAAATCATTGCCCTCCAACAACAGTCTAAAACATTCCATTTCGGATGGAACCTTATGCTTTATTTTTTGTAGAACATCTTCTGAAGAAATGTCAATTGCCGTTTCTTCAATAATGGGCAAGAGCGTCCGTTTTAAATCACCAGTCAGCAAATTATCAAGAAATTCAATGGCATTGGTACGTGCTTCATGCTTACTGCTCCTAAGCCCCTCGTAGGCAATCTCAACATCCTTCTGTTTGTACCTTAGCCCTAACAGTTTAAAGATGCGCTCAAGTCCCGCGTCGAGCCTTCTTTCCAAGAGTTCCAATAGGCTAGTCCGAGCGTCCCGTTCCCCTTCACTGATTTCTTTTCTTGATTTTGTTCTGTTCCGATAGGAAATGATGATCTGGGTATGCATCGCAGATAACGTTTTGTGATGCAATTTGCACTCTTCATAAATAAATGAGACCACTTTATACCGGCTAAATTTCAATTCAGGATTGCTTTTACGGATATCACTGAGCGCTCTTATACATTCCAGACGAATGCCTAAATCTTCATCATCCATCAAACGAAAAAGGCTTCGCACGGCCTCTTGTGAATGGAAGGTTTTGAGCACCATGGGAATAAAGCGGCATGTTTCTATAGGAGCCACCCGCTCCTTAACAAAATTGGTAAGCAGTGGCACCATATTTGAACCATAGTTGTTGATGGCAGTGATGGCAGAGCCTCTGTGATTTTTGCGGGGCAAAAATGCTATGAGACTTTTCACAAAATCTGGATGCATGCTTGTGCCGGCCGCTGTAATGGCCGTTTCTACAATGTTGGGGTTATCGTGGGGCAAATATTTTGTGATCAAGGGATAAAACGCTGGAATATTGGCGGAGCCGATGGTCTTCAACAAAGCGATTAAGGAGGACAAATCCTCCTGTCCCGATGGAAGAGCGCTTATTTTATCCTGGATTCGCTTTTTTAAATGATACGATGTCTTTAAGGTTTGATTGTCCTTGGATTCCCGGGCCAAGCAGTAAAGGGCTGCATCGGCTATTTTGGGATTGTCATGATCTAAATACCGATCATATATCGCTGCACCATCTTTTTTGGCATGTTTTAGTATATATTCCAAAGTGGCAAGTGTTAAGGCCTCGTCATCGGTCTGTAGCAATTCGTTCACGTTGACGACCATCGAATTGCTATTCAGATAGTAGAGGTTTTGGATGGCTGCCGTTTTAATTTTGGTGGAGGGATGCGATAACAATTGTGTAACATCCTTCTCAAATCTTTTATCATTGATTTCC
>JBBKWR010000193.1:0-14726 GCA_037969055.1 Flavobacteriaceae bacterium
GTTTGGTAATTGACATTAGTGGATTGGTTTCATATAGATTAATAAAAATACCAATATTTAGAAAAGGACCATCATAAAATCGTTCTTGAAGTATCAGAAAATCGTTAATCTTGTTCAGAGAACAAGATGCGTTTTAGATCTGCTCGTCCCGGAACACCTAAATTAGTTGTTGCTTGCTAAATTATTTAGTTTCGATCCACAATCCGTGTTATTTTTTTATCTTGATGCCTTAAACAACCGACCCATGATGACCGAATATCTTTTTGAATTTATAGGAACTGCCATGCTCATATTATTGGGAAATGGTATTGTAGCGAATGTAGTGCTTAAGGACACAAAAGGCTCAAATGCAGGATGGGTGGGAATTTGCCTCGCTTGGGGTATTGCCGTATTTGTTGGGGTATTCATATCCGCCGATGTGAGCGGCGCCCATTTGAACCCAGCGGTGACCTTTGGACTCGCTACGGCCGGAAAGTTTTCGTGGAACCTTGTTCCGGGATATATGTTGGCCCAAATATTAGGCGCCATGCTGGGAACCACCTTGGTATGGATGACATATAAAAAACAATATGACGCCACCGATGATCCAGGTGCGCTATTGGCCACTTTTAGCACAGGACCTGCTGTTCGTAGCCCATTTTGGAATTTTGTCACAGAAGTGATCGGCACATTTGCCTTGGTTTTCGGTGTATTTTATATAGCTGGTGGCACCCATGGCGAAGAACCCATAACCCTTGGTTCCTTGGATGCCCTTCCGGTCGCACTTTTGGTGATCGGCATTGGGTTGAGCCTTGGCGGCCCAACGGGCTATGCCATCAATCCGGCACGAGATCTTGGTCCAAGGATCGTGCACACTTTGTTGCCCTTAAAAGGGAAAGGCAGCAGTGATTGGGCTTATGCATGGGTACCCATAGCAGGTCCGCTCGTAGGTGGGGCGCTAGCCGCGCTAGTGTTCAGTTTGGCAGGTATGTAACCCGTTTTAAATATTATAATTGGAATGCTCGGCTTGGTTTTATCGGATTCGCCATTAGTGCGGACAGTAGGAGTAGGGTTGTTGCTTTTATCCTTTTATGTTTTATTCCGGACCATTTTTCCGTAGAGCGGTCCAAGCGTTATTTTAACCAAATCTTGGGCCAACCGATAAATTGATGTTTACTTGAATCCATATTATAAATCGATGCGTTATTTTCTTTTCTTATTTATATTTGTTATACCGGCTGGCCATGCACAAGATCACCTTAGATTTAAGGATGAAATTACCGCCATAACTACAAAATATGATACCCTATGGGATGCTTCGAAGGCGTCAGTGGTATTTACCGGGAGCTCGAGTATTCGAATTTGGAACGATCTTCAAAAAAACTTTCCATCATTTCAAATAGTAAACTCTGGGTTTGGAGGTTCCCAAGCCTCAGATCTATTGGCCTATACCGATGAATTGATCTTACGGTTCAATCCGATAAAAGTATTCATATACGAGGGAGACAACGACATTTCAAATAAAAAAAGACCAAAGGAAATCATTGATACCATTAAAGAAATTATTGCTAAAATTAGGACCGAAAACCCCTCCGCAAAAATAGTGTTGATTGCCGCAAAACCAAGCATGGCCAGATGGTCCATGAAACGCCGCTATAAAAACTTGAACAGGAAATTTAATAGGTTGACCAAAAAAGATGCCCTTATTCAGTTTGCCGATGTTTGGAATCCAATGTTGAACGGGCGTAAAGTAAAAGAGGATATTTTTATCCAAGACGGGCTGCATATGAACGATAAAGGATACGGGATATGGTACAGTGTCATAAAACCGTTTATGGAAGAATAGGGAGAAGTTTGAAGGATAAAATACGAGGTACGAAATACGAGGTACGAATTACGAAGTTGGACTATACGGTTGTTATCCAATTAAAATTGAAGGGAAGCAGTACGTAATCGAAACAAACCTTAAACATTAATGATTTTTAAATAAGTAGTCAAAAACCATAAAAACAATGATCAAATCAACTCTTTTGCGAAGTCTTCTATTCTTAATGACACTAATTATGGCAATGTCATGTCAACAAGAAAAAAAGAAGCGGGTCCTGAACTTTCCTAAAACAGATCTGTCTGCCGCCGATATGATTCCCAGGCCTTTAAAGCTAATCGCGACCAATGGTGGTTTTGGTTTGGATCAATTTACGGCCATCTATACGTCTGAAACTGCTTTAGGGTATTCTGATGTGGGAAATTTTTTGGCGGAAAAAATAAAGGAAATGACCAATTTGGAGCTCCCCGTGAACGCCATTGCCTCGGATCAACAGGAAGGAATCATTTATATCAATCAATCGGATAGTCTGGAACTCAACGCGCCAGAAGCGTACCAATTATACATCACTCCCGATTCCGTGATTTTGAATTCCAATACGGCCGTAGGGGCCTTCCGAGGGGCACAGACTCTACGACAGATCATTTCGCAAGAAAGTAACGATACCTTGGCCGCCTACCCGGTTTGGACGATTCCAACAGGAAAAATTATCGATGGCCCCAATTTTGAATACAGGGGATCGATGTTGGATGTGGCCCGACACTTTTTTAGCGTGCAGGATGTAAAAAAATATATCGACTTATTGGCCTATTACAAGTACAACGTGCTGCATTTACATTTATCCGATGATCAGGGATGGCGCATTGAAATAAAATCATGGCCCAAACTTACCGAGATTGGTGGTAGTACCGAAGTAGGTGGCGAGTCTGGTGGGTTCTATACCCAAGAAGATTATAAAGAAATTGTTGCTTACGCCGCAAAGAACCATATGATGGTAGTGCCCGAAATTGATATGCCCGGGCATACCAATGCCGCTTCGGCCTCTTATCCAATTTTAAATGGAAATGGCAAGAAAGTGACGCTTTACGAAGGGACGCATGTGGGCTTCAGCACTTTTGATACCCGTAAGGATACCGTGTATGCCTTTATTGACGATGTGGTACGGGAAATAGCTGCGATCACCCCTGGACCTTATTTTCATATTGGGGGCGATGAAAGCCATGTGACCAAAAAGAACGACTATATTTATTTTGTCGAGAAGGTCGAAAAAATTGTTCAAAAACATGGGAAGCGCATGATCGGATGGGACGAAGTCGCCACCGCCAATATCGATTCGACTTCGATCTCACAATTCTGGGCCAGCAAGACAAACGCCGATCTGGCTATAAAAAAGGGAATGAAAGTAATCATGTCTCCCGCCAAAAAAGCCTACCTCGACATGCAGTACGATACCCTCTCCAAACACGGGCTGCACTGGGCCGCCTATATCCCTGTCGATACAGCCTATGTTTGGACCCCTGAGGAATATGAGGGCATTCCAATAGAAAATATTTTGGGCATCGAGGCCCCATTGTGGTCTGAAACCATTAGCAATATAGATGAATTGGAATATTTGGCCTTTCCGAGGGCTATCGGTTATTCGGAGCTGAGCTGGACCACCAAGGAGAACCGTAACTGGGATTCTTATAAGGTTCGATTGGCCAACCAGGCACCCTATTTAGATCGAATGGACGTGAAATATTATCCCTCACCCTTAATCGATTGGAAAAAAAGCAAATATTCCTTTAAAGAGATCAAAAAGGATTAGCGCACAATACAGACGAACTTTTGGTGGTGAAAACCTCTAATATGCCAGCATTTGATTTGACTATTTGTCGTTCCCGGGGAGGCCGATCGGTCTTTTTAGTACACATGGAAGGCTAGACTGATTCATGTGGGGTATGGGGGTTCACGTAAAGGATGGAAAAAAGGCCAACCATCCAGTTAAACATTGAAAAGACATGGGCGTATTGATTTGAATCAGTCACCTAAAAATAACCTATTCATTAGGTTTGAAACATAAAAAAGTCCCAACAGTATCGTTGGGACCCTCAATATTTACAACTGAATGTTCTAGATTTAGCTATTCCTCCTCAGATGCATCTCCATCATCCGAAAAATCGGTAATGCCATTATTGTGAAGGATGTTGTACCAATTGAGGACCTTGCTAATATCACTGGCATAGACCCTGTCCTCATCATAATCGGGCAGCACCTCAAAAAAATATTCTTCCAACTTGATTTTTTCGGCTTTGTGACCAATGCTGGTCTTGCCGCCCTTTTCCTTGGCCTGTATATTCAAAAAAACCTGACGCAGTGGAATTTCCTCATCCAAGGTATAGATCGCAATTTCGGAAAGTACACTTACATTGCTGCGAAGTCCCACAGTAATCTTTTTCCCGTCTAACAATGATTCCGCCACAAAACCTGTTCGCGTCTGCGTCAACAGTTTATAGAGTCCGGGTTTGCCCCCGATGGCCAATATTTTCTCTAATCCCATACTTTTTTAAAATTGCGATCGCAAAGATGGTATTTTTATAATAATAAGCATATTGATTATCGCACTTTTCTCAATTCTGGGAAGCGCATGCGATAGTCAACGGTAATTTTTCCTTGCGAAATATTTTTTAATTTGCCTTTCAACAGGCGTTTCTTGAGTGGTGATAATTTATCAGTGAACAATTTGCCCTCAATGTGGTCATATTCGTGTTGGATCACTCGGGCCAAGAGTCCGTCATATGTTTCAGTACGTGGCACAAAATTTTCATCGAAATAGGATATTGATATAGTCCCTTTCCGTTTGATATCCTCCCGAATTTCCGGGATGCTCAAGCAGCCTTCATTAAATACCCATTCCTCCCCCGTTTCTTCATGGATCGTGGCATTGATAAATACTTTTTTAAACCCGTTCAATGTCATCTGTTCTTCCATAGAAAGTTCGTCATCTTCTGAGAACGGGGTGGTGTCAACGAGGAACAAACGCAGGGCCAGACCAATTTGGGGTGCTGCCAGACCAACCCCGTTCGCCTTATACATGGTCTCCCACATATTTTCAAGCAACGCGGCCAACTGGGGGTGGTCTTTCGCCAATACCTTGCCCTTTTTTCTTAATACCGGATCGCCATAAGCTACAATGGGTAATATCATCAAATTCTGTTTAAATAAGCCTGTAAAATTAGGGTGGCACTTATCTCATCCACCAAGGCCTTGTTTCTTCTCTTCATTTTTTTGACCCCACTTTGCACCATGCTCTGCACTGCCATTTTTGAGGTGAAGCGCTCGTCTTGTCGTTCTATGGGTATGCCTGGGAACATTTTGGATAATTTTTGGAGGAACAATTGAATGTCTGCCTCATTTTCCGATAGGGCATTGTTCATCTGCCTAGGTTCACCCACCACGATGCAGGTAACCCTTTCGTCATGGATAAATTTAGAAAGAAAACCTAACAGCTCACTCGATTCAACGGTGGTCAAACCGGAAGCGATCAATTGCAACTCATCGGTAGTCGCAATTCCGGTGCGTTTTTTTCCATAGTCCAATGCCAGTACCCTACCCAAAATATATTTTTTGCAAAAATAGCCCATAAATTGTTATTAGTAGAAAATTGCCCGCGGAATTCATTCTTGACCTACTATCTTTGCACAAATTATTTGACAAAAAGGATGACCGAATTAAGAAATATCATTGAAAAAGCCTGGGATAACCGGGAACTTTTAAAAGAAACATCCACTCAAAAAGCAATACGTGAAGTAATCGCACTTTTGGATGTTGGCAAGTTGCGCTGTGCTGAACCTACGGCCAATGGTTGGCAGATCAACGAATGGGTAAAAAAAGGGGTCGTTCTTTACTTCCCCATCCAAAAAATGGAAACTTATGAGGTGGGTATCTTCGAGTACCATGATAAGATACCCCTAAAAAGGGGATATGCCGAAAAAGGGGTTCGGGTGGTTCCCCATGCTGTGGCCAGACATGGTGCCTATTTATCGCCAGGTACGATTTTAATGCCCAGTTATGTGAACATAGGAGCTTATGTTGATGAGGGCACCATGGTCGACACTTGGGCAACAGTGGGCAGTTGTGCGCAGATTGGCAAGCATGTCCACCTCAGTGGTGGCGTTGGTATAGGAGGGGTTTTGGAACCCTTGCAGGCAGCTCCTGTGATCATTGAGGACAATGCCTTTATCGGTTCCAGGTGCATCGTGGTAGAAGGCGTACGTGTTGAAAAAGAGGCCGTGCTGGGCGCCAATGTGGTCTTAACCGCCTCTACCAAAATCATAGATGTCTCTGGTAAAAAACCAATTGTATACAAAGGTAGGGTTCCGGCCCGTTCGGTTGTTATACCAGGGAGTTATGCGAAAGACTTTCCTGCGGGCGAATATCAGGTGCCCTGTGCTTTGATCATTGGTACCAGAAAGGAAAGTACAGATAAGAAAACCTCTTTAAATAATGCCTTACGGGAATATGATGTGGCAGTTTAAATTGTAGGAATTTTACAATAAAATATACTATTTCCATTTTTTTACAGTTATAATCTAGTTACCGACCAACAGAAACCTGCTTACCATTACCAGTATGAATCATACCAAGAAAAAAATTTCAGCCCTTATAATCGCATATAATGAAATAGGCTATATCGAGAGATCTATAGCCTCTATAGATTTTGCCGACGAAATCATTGTAATCGATTCTTATAGTACGGATGGCACCTATGAATACCTTCAAAACCATCCCAAGGTTAAAGTTATACAACATCCATTTTCAAATTTTACCTTACAAAAATCCTTTGCCCTAAAACATGCGACAAACGATTGGGTGTTATTCTTGGATGCCGATGAAGTTGTATCAACAAACCTGAAGAATGAAATTATTGAAACGGTCAACAACGATTCGGATGTTGTGGCTTACTGGTTTTATAGAAAGTTTATGTTCCAAAACCAACCATTGAACTTTAGTGGCTGGCAAACCGACAAAAATTATAGGCTATTTAGAAAAAGTAAGGCGCAGTTCTCAGATAAAAAGATTGTTCATGAAACGTTGGATGTTAACGGCAAATCAGGAATACTAAGGGAAAAGTTGACACATTTCTGCTATAAGAATTATGAAGATTACAAATCTAAAATGCTTAAATATGGCAGATTGAAGGCAAAGGAAGCCTTTTTTAAAGAAAAACCTTTTAACTACGCCTGTTTGGTTTTCAAACCAATGTGGAAATTTTTTAACCATTACATCTTACGGTTAGGCTTTTTGGACGGAAAAAAGGGCATTACTATTTGCTATTTAAATGCATTGTCTGATTTCGAACGCTACAAAGAACTAAAAAAATTAGAGAAGAAGAACGAGCTCGCCTATTATTTGGTGATGCCGTAATACGACCAGACACTTTTATTTTGGCGTACCTCCTTTCGGATGACTTGATTTTTAGCGATGGCTTCTGGCGTTTTATAACCCCGCTCATGGTCTAAATGTACACACACGGCGCTATATCGTAATTGTTTGGCTTGCACGCCGTAATTTTGCAATCTTTCCCCAAATTCCCTGTCTTCACCTCCATATTGCATTCTTTCGTCAAATCCGTTTACGTTCATAACATCTTTTTTCCAACCGGAAGAATTATGTCCGTTCCAACTTGCATTGGTCGGCGTAATGGAATTGAAAAACTTTGAGATAAATCCCCTGGCCGTTAGCTTGGTGTTTTTGAACGTCTTTGGAATTCCTTTTTCTTTCAACCATTGAATATTGAAGCAATTCTGCTTCTCGATATCCAACTTGGTTATGGCAAGCGATATATTCATCGGCAGCATGTAATATCCCCCTGAAATAAAATAACCTGATTCTTTGTTCATATAATGCACCTGCACAAAATCTTCCCTTGGGATACAATCGCCATCCGTCATGATGATATATTCGGTTTTACTAGCTAAAATGGCCTTATTAAGGATCTTGCACTTCTGGAAACCATCATCTGCTTGCCAGACATGCTGGATTGGAAAGCTTAATTTTTCCTTGATATTCTCGATCAATTGCTTGGTCTCATGGGTCGAGCCATCATCTGCAATGATAACCTCAAAATCTTTGTAGGTTTGGCAGTTGAATCCCCATAAGACTTTTTCAAGCCATTCAGGTTTGTTATAGGTACTCACAATTACACTTACCGTACTCATTGATTTCTTTACTTTTTAAAGATTTTACAAATGTAGTTTTTTGAGGTGCATAGGCAATAAAATTAAAGGGCTAAATATACGGTCCCAAAGACCTTGGGCCGAATTTGGTTATATTTGTACCATTAAATAAATGCGCCCCAAAAACCACTATGAAATTCCTTGTGATCCAGCAAAAAATGATAGGGGATGTTTTGACGAGCACGGTTATCTGTGAAAATCTAAAACACCTCAACCCGCATTGCAAAGTTCATTTTATTGCAAATGAAAACACCCTTGCAGTTCTGGAAAACAATCCGTTTATTGACGAAGTCATTGTGTTCAAAAATGAATACAGAACCAACAAAACGGCCTTCTATCGATTTTTACGAAATATAAGAAAGGTTGACTACCATGCTGTGATCGACGCTTATGGAAAATTGGAGAGCAACCTCATCTGTCTTTTTTCGAAGGCAAAGTACAAGATAAGCCATCAAAAATGGTATTCAAATTGGATATACACCGATACAACCCAGGAAAATTTGAATCCGGTGGGCAACCTTCCCCTGGCCATTGAAAATAGGCTGCAATTGGTCTCGCCACTGCTACAGCAAAGCAATACTTACGAAACCCTTCCAAAGATATACTTGACCGATTCAGAAATAGAAATGGCTGCGAAGAAGGTCGCTCCTTTAAAATCGTCCTCAAAGGACGCATTGATAATGATCAGTATTTTGGGTAGTGGTCCCATGAAGACGTACCCTCCTGAATTTATGGCAGAAGTACTTAACACGCTCTGTGATCATAGTGCAGGTAAAATCTTATTCAACTATATTCCTACCCAAGAAAAGGAAGCCAGGGATATTTATGAAAAATGTAATAAGCGCACTCAGCACCGTATTGTTTTTGATTTATATTCCAGTTCGCTGCGGGACTTTATCGCCCTAATATCGCAATGCACAGCCATGATCGGCAACGAAGGTGGGGCAGTTAACATGGCCAAGGCACTCAATGTGCCGTCTTTCAGTCTTTTTAGTCCGTTTATTCTGAAAGGAGCTTGGCAGGGCACATCGGAAGCGCTTCATAAGGGAATTCATCTATCGGATTACAGGCCCGATCTATTTGAGAATATGGATAAAAAAAGTATCAAGAAAAATATTGATCGACTGTATGGGGCCTTCGAGCCACATCTTTTCAAACCCGACTTGCTCCAATTTGTGGAGGAACATTGTAATTAACGACCGCTAATGGACAATGCCCCAGTAGGAAATCAAAAATCCGCGATCGCTGTTATCATCATCAACTACAATTCCTCGGAATATACCCTCAAATGTGTCGATCGGGTCTTGGAGGTTACGCCGGCTGGTCTTTCGTATGAAATCATAATTGTCGACAACGCTTCGGAAAAAGAAGATTTCCAAAAGCTGCAAACCTATGTTTCGGTCTTAAAAAATAGCAAGGTTGCCTTATTTCGAAGCAGGATCAATACCGGATTTGGTGGGGGCAATATGTTTGGCGTGCAGCATTCGAACTCAGCGTATTACCTTTTCCTGAACAACGATACGCTGTTGAAGAACGATGCGATCTCCATTTGCCTTAACTTCATGGAGACCACCCCAGATGCCACTATCTGTGGGGCACAAATTTACAATGAAGCGGATAAGCCGGAGGTCAGCTTTGACCACTTTACCTCCTTTGCCCGGGAAGTTTTTGGTAAAAAAGCAGTTGAAGCCCTTTTCCCTGGCAAGCCCAACAGGCGGAAAATCTATACCGAGCCCCTATTAGTGGATTATGTCAATGGAAGTTTTATGTTTTGCAGGGCGACCGACTTCAACGATGTGGGCGGGTTCGACACCAACATCTTTTTATATTTCGAAGAAAGTGACCTTTGCTATCGATTGAAAAAGCAGGGAAGAAAAACCTATTTTCTACCTGCCGCCGCCTATCTTCATTTTCAAGGTAAAAGCATCGATAAGACGGGGATGTCGATCGCTACCAAAATAGAGCTTAAAACGTCTATGTTCTATGTGATCCGGAAAAATTATGGCTATGTGCATTATCAAATATTACGCTTGTTCTTTATCCTCCGATATGGATTGGTCTCGCTGATCAAACCTAAATATTTTCCCCTGTTCCATCGGATCCTGATTGGACTCCCCTTGGGAAAATCGCTTAAACAAAAACAACAAATCAAAGATTAAAATCTGTTCTCCAAACTTAGATAATGTATTTTTGTCGCTTCATAATTGTGTAAGTATATATCCAAATTGATTTGACAGAAGAAATAAACAAAGCAATCACCGTTTTGGAACAAGGGGGTCTTATCCTCTACCCCACCGATACCATTTGGGGCATTGGTTGTGATGCAACCAACGAAGCAGCGGTCAGAAAGGTTTATCAATTGAAGCAACGGGAGGATAGCAAAGCAATGATCTGTCTGGTGGCGCATGTGGCCATGTTGGAAAGACATGTGGCCGAGGTTCCCGACGTAGCGTATGATATCATTGACCTGAGCACCAAGCCCGTGACCATCATCTACGACCATCCGAAGGGCATTGCAAAAAACTTGATAGCAGCGGACAATACCTTAGCCATACGTGTGGCCTCCGATAAATTTTGCCAATACCTGATCAATAAACTTAAAAAACCCTTGGTATCTACCTCCGCGAATCTCTCAGGCAATCCCGCCCCGCATAATTTTACCCAGATAAGTCAACCTATTTTAAAAGGAGTAGACTATGTGGTAAATTTGCGCCAAGATCAAACCAGTGGAACGCCCTCCTCCATCATAAAATTGGGCAATGACGGATCCGTTAAGGTAATTCGGGAATAAGACTAAGCAACGACCTAATAATCCGCCCAACAAAGACTAAACATTGGGGTCAAAAAAAATGATGCAACAGCACCACAAACAAGCACTAAAACAACCGATTTTTTCGGTCATCATGGAAGCTGCCGAAGAACTTGGAGTAGACTCTTATGTGATTGGGGGTTATGTGCGGGACTACCTATTAAATAGGGGCATCCCAAAGGATATTGATATTGTGGCCGTCGGGAGCGGTATCGCCTTGGCGAAAAAAGTAGCCTCCAAATTAAAAGGAAAACCCAAGGTTTCGGTATTCAAAAACTTTGGGACCGCCATGATCAAAGACGGGGAAATCGAGCTGGAATTCGTAGGTGCCCGAAAAGAAAGCTATGACCGCGACAGTCGAAAACCAGTGGTGGAAGACGGCAGTTTGGAGGACGACCAAAAGAGAAGGGATTTTACCATCAACGCACTTGCTTTGTCATTGAACAAAATTGATTTCGGGGCCTTGCTGGACCCGTTCGATGGATTGGGCGATCTGGAACGCAAATTGATCCGCACCCCCTTGGCTCCAGGCATTACCTATTCCGATGATCCCCTACGGATGTTGCGCGCCATCCGTTTCGCAACCCAACTTGACTTTAGCATCCAGCTGGAATCCCTGAAGGCAATAACGGAAAATAAAGAGCGCATTAAGATCATTTCTGGGGAGAGAATTGTGGAAGAATTGCATAAGATTTTAGAGAGCAAGACGCCTTCAGTGGGTTTTGCACTCCTGCATAAAACAGAACTACTGCCTTATATCCTGCCCGAGCTGATCGCCTTGGAAGGGATAGAAGAAATCGAAGGGCAACGCCATAAAGACAACTTTTGGCACACCTTGGAGGTGGTCGACAATATCTCGAAAACGACCGATAACGTTTGGCTCCGATGGGCCGCACTGTTGCACGACATCGGGAAGGCCCCCACCAAGAAATTCAATAAAAAGCTGGGGTGGACGTTTCACGGACATGAATTTGTGGGATCGAAGATGGTGTACAAACTTTTCAAACGCCTTCACATGCCCTTGAACGAAAAAATGAAGTTCGTACAGAAGATGGTGTTGATGAGCTCCCGCCCTATTATTCTTGCAGAAGATTTTGCCACTGATTCGGCCGTGCGCCGTTTGGTGTTCGATGCCGGGGAACACGTAGATGATTTGATGACCTTGTGCGAGGCCGATATCACGACCAAAAATCCAAGAAAACAAAAAAAGTACAAGAACAATTTTAGCCTGGTCCGTCAGAAAATTATAGAAGTGGAGGAAAGGGATCACATCCGCAATTTTCAACCCCCTATAAGTGGGGAGGAAATCATGCGAACTTTCAACCTTAAACCTTCCAAGGAAATAGGTGTCATCAAGGAGGCTATCAAAGAGGCCATTTTAGAAGGCGAAATTCCGAATGAATACCAGGCTGCTAAAATTTATATGATCAAAACGGGCACGGAAATGGGATTGACCGTAACCTGAACCTGCCTCTCCCTTAAAAATTAGTAAAAATAGTACAGGCGTAAAACCTTAATATAGCAGGACATAATGCAAGAGCGATTCCGAAAGACAGCAAAATTGGCCTTGGTACTCGTTTATTTGGTCATCGCAGCCGGTGCCATTGTACGGATGACGGGAAGCGGCATGGGTTGCCCGGATTGGCCCAAATGTTTTGGGTATTATATTCCCCCTACCGAAGCTTCCGAACTGCAGTGGAGCCGTGATAAGGCCTATAAAAAGGGACAGGTAATCATCGTTGAGGAGTCGCTGCAGGTCGCCAAAAATGACTTCAAAACTTCCGATACTTTCGATAAAAAAAATTGGGAACCCTACACCAGGCATGACTATGCGGTATTTAATCCATGGCATACCTGGATCGAATTCATCAACAGAGTATTTGGGGCCTTGGCAGGTTTGGCCACCCTTATTTTGGCCATTTTTTCTTTTGGATTCTGGAAAGCCCAAAAACAGGTAACCCTCCTTTCGATACTTGTTGTATTTGCTATGGGTTTCCAGGCATGGTTGGGGGCTACCGTCGTCTATTCGGAATTGGAACCCATAAAAATAACCATTCATATGGTTATGGCATTGATTATTGTGGCCCTACTGCTCTATCTCATTCATCGCGCCAAAATCAAACGCGGACCAGCGAAGTTCGACAAGGTAATACTCAACTTACTCTGGATCAGTACTGGGGCCACCCTTGTGCAAATTATCATGGGTACCCAGGTACGCCAATTTGTCGATGACCAAATTGATTTGGTGGGCGAATCGGCCAAACAGCTGTGGCTGGCAGATCCTTCCTTGGATTTCTATTTTCACCGAACTTTTTCCATAGTCGTACTACTGTTGAACCTATATCTTGCCTATCAAATCAAAAAACACCATTTGGGCTATCACAAAATAAATTGGGTGCTCGCCCTTTTATTTTTCGAAGTCCTCACGGGGGTGCTCATGTATTATTTCAACTTCCCCTTTGCGAGCCAGCCCATTCACTTGGTACTTGCGTCCCTATTGTTCGGCACGCAATTTTATTTGGTTTTAGAAGCATTATATGCCCAAAAAAGTCACAAAACTTTGTAAATTTGCCTTCACCTTAAAATGGGGAGATGATCTATAAAATCAGGATTATTCTCGACGCAGAGGAGGATACCTTTAGGGATATCGAAATCGCGGCCGATAATTCTTTGGAAGAATTGCATGATACCATTTGCCAAGCTTTTGGTCTTCTGGGAAATGAAATGGCCTCCTTTTACACCTGTGATGAACTTTGGAACCAGGAAGAAGAAATAGCGCTTTTCGATATGGGCGACCAGGGGGAACCTGTTAGGCTGATGAACGAAACATTTTTGGAGGACATCCTAACCGAACATACCCCCAGGCTCATTTATGTGTATGATTTTTTGAGTATGTGGACCTTTTTTGTGGAATTGGCAGATGCCGTACCAAAGGAAGATGGCCGCACCTACCCCAACGTGCTATTTGCCTTTGGGGAGCTGCCCGAAACGCCCCCGGAGAAAAAATTTGAGGCCGACCCAACCTTCGATTTTGATGATACTTTTGAAAATTATGACGACCTGGATTTTGATGAGAATTGGAATTAACCTTCAGGTAGCGGTGTTCGATCGGGGGGTTAACTGTCTTCCTTTAATAAATCTTTGAACAATTAACAGTTATAAGATAAAACATTGAATTATTGCTATATGCCCGCAAAGCTTTTAACGTTTAACCATTAACTTTTAACTTTTAACAAAGAAAATATCCCAAATCAATGATCAACTTCTATCCCACACATATCGAAACGATTTCCCTACACCGAGTGGGGAACATGAACAAAGGTGAAAAGATCTTTCTATCGGCCGATCCTTTTTCACTGAACGATGAAACTACCGGACTGCTCAAAGAATACTTTTTTAAACCCTTTAGGGAAAAGGAGGAAAACTATTTTAGATTGTCCCATGAGACCGATCTAGAATTCAACGAAATCCATAAATTGGTCTCTGAAATTTTTAATGACCCTTCCAAGTCGCACGCCTGCTCCAAAAAAATGGTCACCCATTTGTTCGAGCAATCGAACCACCCCCATATCAAAAGTGGGGAGGTATATGTGGCCTATTTCAGCGGCGTCATGTTGGACAATGTCAAAGTGGATGCCATTGGCATCTTCAAGAGTGAACTAAAACACGATTTCCTTCAATTTGAGGAAAAGAGCAGCAATCTGAATATCATCGTACAGCAGGGTATCAATATCAATAAACTGGATAAGGGATGCCTCATATTCAATGTAAACAAGGAGGAGGGATACAAAGTATTGTCCGTGGATAGCAACCGTTATGATACCAAATATTGGCTGGAGCAATTTCTAGGGGTGGAGCCCTTGGCGGATGAAAATTTCTATACCAAAAACTACCT
>JBBKWR010000194.1:0-2568 GCA_037969055.1 Flavobacteriaceae bacterium
CCAAGGCACAAATACAAGAACTTTTAAAAACCAGAACATGGTGATGTTATGAAAAATTCAAGACGCTCCTTTATCTCAAAAAGTTTGTTGGCCGGGACGGGCCTTGGTTTCATTTCCACGTATGGAAAAACCTATGAATCCGCTATTGAAAGGACCCCAAAACTTTCGGCACCGTCCGAACTAAAAATTACGGACATTAAATGCGCCTATGTCCGGAACGGGAGTGCTTTGTTCGTAAAGATCCATACCAATCAAGGCATTTATGGCTGTGGGGAAGGAGCGGATGCCGTTCAGGGCACCTACCACCTTGTTAAAAAATTCGCGGAACGCATCAAAGGAAAAAGCCCTTTGAACGTAAACCGACTCTTTGAGGATATCCGCAAATCCGGTTTCTTTCAAGGGGGCCAGTCTGGAATGTATGTTGCGGTGCTGTCGGCCATAGAAACGGCCTTGTGGGATTTGTCGGGCAAGGCCTTGGGCCTTCCTGTTTATCAATTGATGGGCGGCAAATTCCGTGATAAGATCAGGGTCTATATGGATACGGCCCTCTATCAAAATAGGTTGCCCCAACCCGAAGACTTTGCCAGAGCGGCCAAGGAAGCGGTGGATATGGGCTTTACGGCCGTAAAATTTGATCTCGACCAGGCCAATGACCCCAATAAATATGATCAATATAATTGGACAGCCAGTCCCGCGGAACTACAGCGCATGTACGATCAAATGGCCGCTGCCCGCAAACAGGTCGGTCCCAATATTGATATTTGTGCGGATATGCACGGTCGATACGACGCGGTTACCGGAATACGCGTGGCCAAACTTATGGAACCCTTGAACCTCATGTGGCTGGAGGAGCCCATCGCCGCTGAAAATGTGGATGCCTATAAGCAGATCACAGCATCGACCACAACCCCCATTTGTGCCGGGGAGAACCATTATTTGGCCTATGGCTTTAGGAAAATGCTTGAAATCGGAGCGGTGAACATCATCATGCCAGACTTACAAAAAGCAGGGGGACTGGGGGAAGGCCAGCGTATTGCCAACTTGGCCAACATGTATTATGTACCTTTTGCCCCACATATGGTAGCCTCCTATCTGGGTGCCATGGCGTCCTGTCATGTTTGTGCCTCGGTACCTAATTTTATGATCTTGGAATGGCAGATCTATTTTCACAAAAATCCGATGTTCCAAGAGATCGTCACCTTCGACGGCCCCATGGTTGAAAATGGATTTATCACGCTATCCGAAAAACCCGGGATTGGGGTGGACATCAATGAGGAAGGAATGAAAAAGTACGCAGAGAAAGGGGTACCTTTCTTCGAATAAAGTTATTATATCAAATGAATATAACAGCGATAAATGAGTACCTAAATATTTGAAACCAATGAAAACATCAACCTTAAAATACAGCCTGCTGCTTTGTGTAGTGATAGGGTTCCCAACCTTAAATGCCCAAAACCAAATCGGGATCTACGATCGAAATTTGGATATCGGCAACTGCAAATTACAAGGCTCGGTGGAATATTCGGCTGAAGACCAAACCTATACCATTACTGGTGCCGGCACCAATATGTGGTATGGAAAAGATGAGTTCCATTATCTATGGACCACCATCCAGGGTGATTTTATCCTGAGGACCGAGGTTAAATTTCATGGGGCAGGGACCGACCCCCATCGCAAGGTAGGATGGATCGTAAAAAATAGCCTGGATGCGAATTCGAAGCATGTGAATGCCTCCACCCATGGTGACGGACTCACCACTTTGCAGTATCGTAGGGAAGTTGGAGCCGACACCGAGGAGGTAAAATCCACTGCCACCGCCGCCGACATTATCCAACTGGAACGTAGGGGCACGACCTATATCATGTCGACCGCAACATATGGGGAAGAATTCACTAGTGTGGAATTGAACGAAATGGAGATGGACAATGAACTCTATGTCGGAATCTATGTGTGTTCCCATAATCCAGAGGTCCTGGAAAGCGCAACGTACCGAAATGTTCGGATCATCAGGCCAGTTGATCCGGATTATACCCCTTATCGGGATTATCTTGGCAGCAATCTTGAAATTTTAGAAGTAGCCACGGGCAATCGCGAGATCATTTACCGATCGGCCCATTCCATTCAAGCACCTAATTGGACCGTAGATGGCAAGAAGTTGATATTCAATTCCAAAGGGCATTTGTACAACTATGAACTGGCGACCCAAGCCATCACCCCCCTCAACACAGGCTTTGCCGTGAATAATAATAATGACCATGTGTTGACTTTCGATGGCACCCTTTTGGGCATCAGCAACCATAACCAGGCAGACGGGGGTGCCTCTGCCCTATATTATATGCCAACAGAAGGGGATTCCTTACCAAAAATGGTTACCAAACCAGGGGTGGGCGCCTCCTATTTGCACGGCTGGTCGCCCGACAACAAAAAAATGGTATTCACGGGAAACAGGGACGGCGCCTATAATATTATAAGCGTAGCTATTGATAGTGGGAAAGAGGAGAAACTCACCGATCTTAAAACCTTGGACGACGGACCGGAATATAGCCCGGATGGGAAATATATTTTCTT
>JBBKWR010000195.1:0-6811 GCA_037969055.1 Flavobacteriaceae bacterium
GCTGGCGACTTATCCTTGGCCTGTTTGAACAGGTCCCGTACCCTTGAGGCACCTACCCCTACGAACATTTCAACAAAGTCAGAGCCTGAAAGCGAGAAGAACGGTACTTTTGCTTCCCCGGCTACTGCTTTTGCCAATAAAGTCTTTCCGGTTCCTGGAGGACCAACAAGAAGTGCGCCTTTTGGGATTTTACCGCCTAATGAGGTATACTTATCCGGATATTTTAGAAACTCTACAATTTCTTCAACCTCTTCCTTGGCCCCTTCCAACCCGGCCACATCCTTAAAAGAAGTACGTGTATCCGTCTTTTCGTCAAAAAGTTTTGCTTTTGATTTGCCGATATTAAAGATTTGGCCGCCGGCACCACCGCCGCCACCTCCGGACATTCGTCGCATCAGGAATATCCAAATACCAATAATAAGTACGAATGGAAGAATGTTCAATAAAATATTACCAATTATATTGTCTTCCTTGTCAAACTCGACTACTGTATCGAGGTTGTTTTCTTTTTTACTATCCGTTATTTCTTTTTGGAAAATCTGAAGATCACCATAGTCCAAAATGTATTGGGGCATGGCACCTGTCGAAGGCAGTAATGATTTTTGGGCGACGTCTTTATGAACATCTTTGGATAGGGCTTCATCGGTCAAGAATACCTTAGCCTGATTGGTATTGGTAATGATCAATATCTTACTGATATCGCCGTTCCTTAAATATTCCTGTAATTCAGAAGTTGTTGTTTTCTTGGTACTCGCAAAATTACCACTGTTCAAAAACTGAAATCCAAGAATCAGCACTATCACAAGCCCATAGATCCACCATGAACTGAATTTTGGTTTTTTGGGAGTCGAATTATTTTCTTTAGCCATTATTTTTTTATTGGTTTATACTACTTTCCACCAGCGTTACTTTGGCATCTCCCCAAAGTCCCTCGATGTCGTAGAATTCCCTAATATGTTTTTGGAAGACATGTACTACCACATTTACATAGTCCATGAGCACCCACTCGGCATTGTCTGCACCTTCCAAATGCCAAGGTTTGTCTTTGATTGCTTTGCTCACTGTTTTTTGGATGGACCCGACTATTGCGTTTACATGCGTGTTGGAAGTTCCATTACAAATAATAAAGTAGTCACAAACGGTATTTTCAATCTCTCTAAGGTCGAGTAAATTTGTGTTCTGTCCTTTTACCTCTTCTATGCCCTCTAAGATCAATGCAATTAGCTCATCTGCGCTCGCATTCTTTTTTTGCATTCAAATATTTTAGTTTTTACAAAGTTATTATTTTTTTGTTCTTTTAGACCTACCTTTTTAATAATAGATTAAAGAAGTCTTAACCTTAATATACTGTGCGAATAGTCAAACTTGATGCCACAGATTCTACTAATGCCCATCTTAAGCATTTGATGCGCTTGGAACCTTTGGAAGATTATACCACTGTTGCGACCTTGGAACAATCTGCAGGACGGGGGCAAATGGGTTCGGTATGGATCTCAGAACGTGGTAAAAACCTACTGGTAAGCGTTTTAAAAAAATTTGACCAACTCCCAATAAAGCTGCAATTCTATTTAAATATTGCGGTATCACTCGCTATTTTTGATACCCTAAAATATGTTAAAGTACCGGATCTTTCTATAAAATGGCCTAACGACATTCTGTCAGGGGACTCAAAATTATGTGGCATTCTTATCGAGAACATAGTATCGGGCGATCAAATAAGTGCCTCGATTATTGGGGTAGGCCTCAATGTGAACCAAACTACGTTCACTGACTTACCAAACGCCACATCGTTAAAATTGTTATTGGGCCACGACTTTGAACTGGATGGGCTGTTACAGGATTTCCTTTACCATTTACAACAAGTTTTTCAAAGAATGGACGAAGAGGGCCGGCCTGCGTTGATCAAGCAATACACTGAACATCTTTATAAGAAAGGCGTTGAATCAACATTTATGACTAACAAAGGGGCTAGTATTGTTGGAATAATCAAGGGTATCTCTGAAGAAGGCAAGCTGATCGTGCAACACCAAGATCATATCCTGGTACAATACGCTATGAAGGAGGTCCGTATCATATATTAAGGCATTTCCATATCTCCCGTAGAATGGGAATAAAAAGGGTTCGCGGACCTTGATAGGACCCGATATTTTAAATTTGATCCAAATTCGACGATAGGGCCCCCATAAAGTTGGTGATCGGATTTTTGATCATCATCGCCATCATGGCATTGAATTCTCCGTCGAAACTTAAGGTCACCCCCGATTTATCGTCGCCCAAGTCCAATATATTGGCAGTTAGTGTAAATGGTAGTTTTTCACTTGCCGCGCCCAGCACAACCTGGCTATTGGGGGTTTGTTTCTTACGCTCCAACACGATTTCAGGCATGCCTTTGAGCTGAAATAAGAATCTAACCTCGTTCAAGACCTCGAATTTAGTGATTGAGTCGGGCATTAATTTTTCAAAATTTTGTACATCTGAAAGAAAATCGAAGACTTCCTTTTGGGTTTTATTCACTATTTTATCGGGAATCTCTATATACATATCATTATTGTTTCCAATGGGACGGGTCTTTTCGCCATTCCATCAAAGTGGTTAATTGGGCTTCAGTGATATAATCGGTGTGGGATGCATGTTCGATCAGGTGCTCGTAATCCCCCAAGGTGTGCAATTCTACTTCGGATTTTTTGAAATTTTCAACGGCCACATCAAATCCATACGAAAAAATGGCCAACATACCCTTTACATTTGCGCCCCCATCTTTTAAAGCTGCTACGGCGTTGAGGCTGCTTTTACCAGTGCTGATCAAATCTTCAACGACCACCACGGTCTGATTTTGTTCCAAAGCGCCCTCAATTTGGTTTTGCCGCCCATGGGATTTTGCTTCTGGTCGTACGTAGATAAATGGTAAACCCAGATAATCTGCCACCAAGACCCCTATACCGATAGCCCCTGTGGCTACTCCGGCAATGATATCCGGTTTGCCATAAATTGCTTCCAATTGTTTGGCCATTTCTTCCCGAATATAATTTCTAATGATCGGATACGACAAGATTATTCGATTGTCGCAATATATTGGAGATTTCCAACCAGAGGCCCAAGTAAAGGGATTTTCCGGTTTCAATTTAATTGCATTAATTTGCAGGAGAAGCTCTGCTGTTTTTTTAGCCGTGTTCTTGTCTAAAACCATGTCGCAAATGTATAAAGTTTTTGTGAATGAACTGCCGCTGATCTTAACAAATAAGCTTTCGGAAACGGCGGACAACGAATATTTTCCACTTAATCAGGATTCGGTCAAAGCGGCTATCAAGGCATTGATGAAGAACAAATTGGAGACAGCTTACATATATCACCCAAACCACGAGGAAATCCTTAAAAAATTCAGCAAAAAAATACCGATGGTCACGGCCGCTGGAGGCGTGGTCACCAACAAAGAAGGTAAAGTACTTTTTATTTATAGGAACAACAAATGGGACCTTCCCAAAGGCAAAAAGGAAAAACGGGAAACTATAGAGGAATGCGCCCTTCGTGAAGTACAGGAGGAAACGGGGGTACAGGGATTGAAGATCGAAAACTTTTTAAGGACCACCTATCATGTATTTAAAAGAAATGGTAAATATAAATTAAAGGAGGTGCATTGGTTCGCGATGAGAACCTCGTATGATGGCCCACTCGTAGGAGAAATAAGTGAAGGAATTGAAAAGGTAAAGTGGAAGGGTCCCGCAAAAATAGATAAGGCCCTGGAAAAATCTTATATCAATATCAAGATCCTTTTCAAAGATTAATTTAACGACGCCGGTCGGCCAGTGTCTTTTGCCAATCGATACACGGGATATTGTAGGTGGGCCTTCTCATAGTGATCGGTCTGTTGGAACAACCATTCGAGTTGGGCGTACCAATCTCCGGCAAAAATCGGATCTATTTTCTTTTTGAGCAGGAAAGAATCTTTTAGGCTAGGGTTGGATTGTAATAATTTTACCGCCTCATCTTCGAAAACATATGGCGAAAACCCCTCTTTTTGTTGCAAGATGGGGTCGAAGAAATTCCAATTAAAAAAAGAATCATGGGCTGCAGGTTCTAATGTTTCCAATATATACCGAATACCAGGCTGGTCTGTTGGAACTAGAAAATCGCCTTGGGAAAATAACAGGGGTATTGTTTTTACCGATACCTGTGTGTCAAAATGGGGGTAGTGCCCCTCATATGGATTGGGTCCTGTTTTATAATTCTTGATCCTATAGGATTGCACGGTAAGCATCGTGTCCTGTTTCAAGATTTCGTATTGTATTTTATTGATCTGCATTAATTCCATAATTTCCCCATAGGCCTTTTTAATTATATAGGCTTTCGGAATTTCCACAGAATCCAAAGGTTTTAAGTAGTCCCTATAAATGACCGCTTTTATAAAGGGCCTATTTCGATTGTATTTCAATCTTGGAAATCCGGTGACCTCGCTCAAGAGGGTATCGGCTTCATATCCTTTAAAATTTAAAATACTATAACGGGTAGTGTCGAGGGCCCACCGCGTTGGATAATATTTCCATTTTTCGCGTAAGGTATTCGCATCCGCCCTCATTTCTTTGATTTTCGCACCATCGACTTCGGCAATGGCGATCATTTGTTTCATGAGTTCGTATGTGCCCCGTACCCGTTGATCATAGGGTTTGAGCATATGGGTCTCGACCATCATGCCAAGGGTATTCCAAAGACTGGTATACCCGGTTGAATATCTTGGGTTGTCTACAAATTGCGAAAAACCTTTTTCGGGAGCAGTATTATAGACGTTGACATAAGGTGTAATGTCCCATTCTTCGGCTGCCAGTGCCGATTCCAGTTTGGGCATCATTTGTTGATGAACGTAGTCCCCGAGCGCTCCTCCCAATTTATTGTGTTGGGTGAACAAATGTGTCAACGTGTATTGGTAATCGGCCCCATTGCTCACATGATTATCGATAAAGATATCGGGATTCACCAAGTGAAAGATTTCGGCAAAGCTTCTGGCATTTTTGGTATCGGACTTAATGAAATCCCTATTTAGGTCATAATTTTTGTCATTGCCCCTAAACCCATAAGATTTCGGACCGTTTTGGTTGGCCCTAGTATTGCCGTTACGGTTCAGGGCACCTCCAATGTTATACACGGGGATGGAGACAAGTATCGTATTTTTGGGGGCTTCCAATTTCCCTTCTGCTAGGTCGCGAAAGAGCATCATAGTGGCGTCGATGCCATCACTCTCCCCGGGATGGATTCCGTTATTGATCAGTATAATGGTCTTTTCCGCAGCTATTTTCTTGAAATTAAAATCGCCATTAGGATTGTAGGTCACAATATGAAGAGGTTGGCCACTATCGGTCGTACCGATGGTCTGAAAGCTAATGGCCGGGAACTCTTTGGCCAGCCGAATGTAAAAGTCGATAATTTGAAGATAGGTAGCCGTTTCGGTGCCGGCCGTGTTTTCAAAAACGGTCGGAAAATTTCCTATTTCTGTCTTTTTTTTTGTCTCGCAGGCCAAAAAAAGTACTGTTACCAATGACAAAAGAATAGTTCTCATAGATACCCCTAATTTATATGCGATACAGAATCGTATACAGCAATAAGAATGTACCATATTGAACGATCGCCCAATAAAAGGCACAGAACAAATCAATGTACATACGATTCAACGCATTCCGAGCTAAATTAAACAAAAAATGGGGACGGAAAATTAAGCCACCTTTGTAATAAGGGCCATGCTTTCCCTTTTTACCGGTTTGTTATTGAAGGTTATCGTATGGTGTGATTTTGACTTGTAGTATTCCCAATTTTGTCGGTCGGCCGAGTCGATCGAGGAGGTGACGATATTGATTTTTATTTTTTGGGGTATCGGCATGGTAATGAATTCTTCCAAAAATTGCCAACCGTCCATTATAGGCATATTAATGTCTAAGAAAATTATATCTGGAATGGCCATATTTTGTCCGAGGACTTTTTTGATTTCATCCATGGCCAATTTTCCGTTGGCGTAGGCACTTATTGAATCGCACATTACGACACTACCTAGTATTTTCTTTATTCCGAATACGGTTATCGGATCATCATCGATAATGTATATCGCATTAATCTTGTTCATTAAAATAAATTTTGAATGTTGTTCCATGTCCAAGTTTACTCTCTACAGTAACTTTTCCGTTCATGGCCTCGATCTGGTTCTTGGAAATGTACAGGCCAATTCCCCTGGCATCTTTATGGTTATGAAAGGTTTTGTACATACCAAACAGTTTGTCGCCATGTTTTTTCAAATCAATTCCCAGACCATTATCCTTGATCGTAAGAATGGTATATATTCCTTTCCTGCGGGCTCTTAAGGTAACCACGGGGTTTCGGGTAGGTTCTTTGTATTTTATGGCATTGGTGATGAAATTCATCAATATACTATCTAAGTAGGCGGGGATTACATTAGTAACCAAGTTTTTGGAAATATTGTTTATAATTTTAGCATTGTTGTTTTTCAGGAATGCAGCAAGGTTTTGCTCAATTTTAACTATTGCCTCTTTTAACGGTAAAGGCTGCTTGTCCAAGTTTGTATTGGTATTGATGGCCACAACATCATTGAGGTTTTCCAAAGTGTCCAGTAAGCTGTCGGAAGCATTTACCAACATTTTTGTGATGTTTTCCCTTTCTTCCCCGTTGGTTTCATTGATCAAAAAGTCGAGTAGCATAGAAAAATTGGCCGAATGAGATCTAAGATTGTGCGAAACGATATGGGCAAAATTTATTAGTTTCTTGTTTTGTACCGAAGTCACATTTATCAAATCCCGTAACTCTGCTTCCTTTT
>JBBKWR010000196.1:0-5365 GCA_037969055.1 Flavobacteriaceae bacterium
TACACTACCGTTGATTCCCGAATGCAAAAAAACGCAGAGGATGCGGTAGCCGAACATATGAAGAAATTGCAAGCTGAATTTTCCCATCAGAACACCCCTGATAGAAACGCAACAGCACCCTTTTTAGATCTCGAGCAGGCAGAGATCGACCGGATTATGGAAAGAGCGATGCAAACTTCTGAACGTTGGCGAATTATGAAGAACGAAGGAAAATCGGAAGACGAGATCCGAGAATCTTTTACTAAAAAAACGGCAATGACGGTGTTTGCTTGGAAGGGTGATTCCCAAGAAAAAGATACCGTGATGACCCCCATGGACTCCATACGGTATTATAAATCTTTCATGCGGGCAGCCATGATGTCGATGGAACCCCAGACCGGCCATGTAAAGGCATGGGTGGGCGGCATCGATTACAAACACTTCCAATACGACAACGTCATCCAAGGGGCCCGTCAAGCTGGTTCTACATTTAAACCCTTTGTCTATGCCGCTGCCATAGATCAGTTGCGGTTATCTCCCTGTGATTCGCTCCCGGACACGCAGTATTGTATTGAGGCCAACAAACATGGCAATCCGGAGGCGTGGTGCCCAAAAAATTCGGACGGTAGGTATTCTGGCAAAAATTACACCCTGAAAAAGGCCTTGGCCAATTCTGTGAACACGGTTACCGCAAGATTGATAGACAAGGTAGGACCCAAGGCCGTGGTTTCCATCGTTAAAAACTTAGGACTTACCGGTGATATCCCTGAAGTACCTTCGATTGCATTGGGCACACCAGATATTAACGTATATGAAATGGTGGGTGCCTATGGGGCATTTGCCAATCAGGGCGTTTACGTAAAACCGGTCATGGTAACCCGTATTGAGGATAAGAATGGTACCGTCCTTTTTGAATATGTCCCGGAAACCAAAGATGTGCTCAGCAAGGATGTGGCTTATGCGATGGTGAATTTGATGGAAGGGGTCACCGAGGGCGGATCTGGGACAAGATTGAGGCACAGCTATAATAAAGACGACATACTTTACAAAGAAATCATTACCGGTTATCCTTATGGATTCAGCAATCCGATTGCGGGAAAAACAGGAACTACCCAGAATCAAAGCGATGGATGGTTTATGGGTATGGTTCCCAATCTGGTTACAGGGGTCTGGGTCGGTGGCGATGAAAGGGCCACCCACTTCAAGACCATTGCATACGGACAAGGGGCTTCCATGGCGTTGCCCATATGGGGACTCTATATGAAAATGAACTATGCCAACAAAGATTTGGAGGTATCTGATGGGGAATTTACAAAGCCGGAAAATATGTCGATCAACGTCGACTGTGATAAGGTTAGGGAAAATATTCAGAACGAAGTGCCCGAGGATGATCTAGAAGATTTTGGCATTTGATATTGAATGGATTTACCAACTTGCCACAAGACAAAAAATAAGAACAATACACCATGATTCGGAAAACCGTAAAAAACGTTGAGGAGGCCTTATATGGAATAGAAGATGGTATGACCCTAATGTTGGGGGGGTTCGGACTTTGTGGCATCCCTGAAAATGCAATTGCTGAGATGGTCCGGATAGGCGTAAAGGATATCATCTGTATTTCAAATAATGCAGGCGTGGATGATTTTGGATTGGGATTGTTATTGCAAAAACACCAGGTTAAAAAAATGATCTCTTCTTATGTGGGCGAGAACGATGAGTTCGAACGACAAATGTTGAGCGGGGAATTAGAAGTTGAACTTACCCCGCAGGGCACCTTGGCCGAAAAATGCCGGGCCGCGCAAGCCGGTTTTCCAGCGTTCTATACCCCGGCCGGATACGGTACGGAAGTGGCCGAGGGTAAGGAAACTAGGGAGTTCAATGGGAAGATGTATGTTTTGGAGCAAGCTTATAAGGCAGATTTTGCCCTCGTAAAAGCATGGAAGGGCGATGAGGCTGGAAACCTTATTTTTAAAGGCACGGCCCGTAATTTCAACCCTTGTATGTGTGGTGCCGCAAGAATAACGGTCGCTGAGGTAGAGCAATTGGTGCCGGCAGGGAAATTAGATCCCAACCAAATTCATGTACCAGGAATTTTTGTACAACGTATCTTTCAAGGAAAAGATTATGAGAAGCGGATTGAACAGTTAACTACCCGTCCAAGACGTAAAGCATAAATCGTTCAATTTGATGATTTGAGGAATGACAAGGAAAATATTATTGTAAAGAAAACATTTGATTTTGCATTGGATATCATTGATTATTCAGAGCAGTTACGTCCCTTAAGAAATATGAAATGGCCTCTCAACTTTTCAAAAGTGGAACTTCCATAGGTGCAAATACCTGGGAAGCCCAACATGCTGAACGTGAGGCAGATATTGCTCACAAATTTAAGATAGCAGCGAAGGAAACGGATGAAACCACTTATTGGATAGAACTATGTAAAGGCTCAAAGCATTATCCAGATCCAAGGACATCAGTATTTTCGGACTTAAAATCTATAGTTCGTATGCTATCAAAAATAATTAGTACAACTAAAAGAAATAAATTGTCAAATTGACCAATCAGCAAATTTTCAAATCAATTTCATGTTAGACAAGACCGGTATCGCGAAGCGAATTGCAAAGGAAGTCCAAGACGGTTACTACGTCAACTTGGGCATTGGCATCCCCACTTTGGTCGCCAACTTTGTCCGACAAGACATTAGTGTGGAGTTTCAGAGTGAGAATGGCGTTTTGGGCATGGGACCTTTTCCATTCGAAGGGGAAGAGGATGCCGATATCATAAACGCAGGCAAGCAAACCATTACCACCTTGCCCGGAGCCTCCTTTTTTGATTCGGCAACCAGCTTTGGGATGATCAGGGGCAAGCATGTAGACCTTACCATATTGGGCGCCATGGAAGTGGCAGAGAACGGCGATATCTCCAATTGGAAAATACCAGGGAAGATGGTAAAGGGCATGGGGGGTGCTATGGATCTTGTGGCCTCGGCTGAAAATATCATTGTGGCCATGATGCATACGAATAGGGAAGGGGAATCAAAACTGCTCAAAAAATGTACCTTACCCCTGACAGGCGTAGGCTGTGTCAAAAAAATTGTGACCAACTTGGCCGTACTGGAGGTTACTTCAGAAGGATTCTTATTATTGGAACGTGCTCCAGGGGTTAGTGTTGAAGAAATACAGAAAGCCACGGAGGGCGCATTGATCATAAGGGGAAACATCCCTGAGATGTCCCTATGAGTTTTTGGGAAGTTCTGTTCAAACTTTTTCTTAGTGTTGCTTCATTTTAACCTTAAAGGATCCTCCAACGTTTCGATTTTAGCTTCAGAGCATCTCAGTCTTTTTGGTAAGATTGGTTTAGGAGCAGTTCATTGGATAGCCGAATTGACCCGGGTGCATTTTATCGATGAACTTTACCGATCTTAACGCACACAACAATTTGCGCATTCTTCACAACAATAATTTGGTCTGAAAAGGCGTTATTAAGTATCTTTATACTCTAATTGAAAGTTTCAACCCAAGTCTAACCTCGATACCTACTTACAATGGAAGCCCAAATTAACCAAGCATCTACGCAAAAAGAAATCCAAGTTTACAATAGTGAATTTTTTAGGGGCGTTGTGATACTGATGCGAAAACTTTTTATGTTATAGACCAGAATTTTTGGTAAAAGATTAAAAGGAGCAACCCCCAAAAGGTTACTCCTTTTCTTATTTTTAGGGCATAACATACACAAAATGGTGCTCCAACTTAAGAAATGTGGTATGGACTGTTTGGATGAACTCCTCCAAATTTCCAAAAAAACCTTTGTCGACGCCTTCGAAAAGGATAATGATCCTGAAGATTTTAATGCTTATATTACTACTGCCTTCGACAGAAAAAAACTCGAAGAAGAATTGATGGATCCTGATATCGAATTCTATTTTGTGTATTTGGAGGATACGCTTGCGGGTTATTTTAAACTTAATGAAAACCACTCCCAAACGGATATCAAACGTCCAGAATCCATAGAGCTGGAGCGCATTTATGTGTTACAATCCTTTCAAGGCAACAGGATTGGCGAATGGATGTTGTGGGAGGCACAAAAGATTGGGGCCAAAAAAGGGAAAGAATACCTTTGGCTTGGGGTATGGGAAAAAAATGTGCAAGCTATAAAATTCTATCTCAAGCACGGATTTATAAAATTTGGAACCCATCCTTATTACATTGGTAAAGACGAGCAGACCGATTGGTTGATGCGGGTTAATTTGAGTAACTTGGATCTTCCCTAAAACCTGTGTTAAAATGAAACAAGTCTTTCTAATTGCCTGCCTATTTATAGGTGCCCAAGGGGTTTCTGCCCAGGACGGCTATTATTTCCCTGAACAAAATGAACAATGGCAACAAAGAACCCCCAAGGAATTTAAAATTAATGAAAGTAAGCTGAAGCATGCGGTTGATTTTGCCGAAGCCAATGAATATTCTGGTTCCCGCGACTTGCGTATTGCGATACTCGAAGGCTTTGAAAGGGAACCCTTCCATGAAATTCTGGGACCTACCAAAAAAAGGGGTGGGCCGGCAGGGATGATCCTTAAGAAGGGCAATGTCGTCGCCCATTGGGGCGATACCAAACGAGTGGACATGACCTTTAGTGTTACCAAAAGTTTTTTGTCGACCGTCGCAGGTTTGGCCGTAGATAAGGGCCTGATCCTTAATACCAACGAACAAGTAGGCTCCTATATTTGGGATGGCACTTTCGATGGGATACACAATGGCAAGATTACATGGGAGCATTTATTGCAACAAAATTCTGATTGGTCAGGGGAACTTTGGGGCGGAACAGACTGGGCCGATCGTCCGCCACTTGAAGGGGGGATAGACGACTGGAAGTACCGTAAACTCAACGAACCTGGCACGGTCATGGAATATAACGATGTCCGTGTAAACGTACTTGCCTATGCCCTAACCCATATCTGGCGCAAACCCGTACCCATGGTGCTAAAAGAAAATCTTATGGACAAAATTGGGGCTTCAACGACATGGCGATGGTACGGTTATGATGAGGCATGGACAGAAATTGACGGGATACAAATGAAATCGGTGACTGGCGGCGGACATTCGGGCGCCGGCCTTTTTATCAATACAGAGGATATGGCCAGGTTCGGCTTGTTGTTCCTGAGCAACGGACGCTGGCGAAATGAACAGCTCATTAGCGAGGCCTGGATCAAAAAGGCGATAGCGCCTTCCAAGCCCAATGTAAATTATGGTTACATGTGGTGGCTCAACCATAAGGGAGATAGACATTGGGAAGGCCTTTCGGAAAATATCTTCTATGCCGCCGGTTTTGGCGGGAATTTCATAGTTATCGACAAAGAAAATGACCTTATCGTGGTTACACGTTGGCTTGA
>JBBKWR010000197.1:0-15724 GCA_037969055.1 Flavobacteriaceae bacterium
TTTTATTATTGAGGATGCTGAAGAAAATTTATGGATCGGAACGGAGGCCAATGGCCTTAACCGCTATGATCCTGTGACAAAAACCATCGTCCATTTTGGGCAGGAAACGGATCCTTCCAAGACAGTAACAGATAATCCCGGCTGGGACGCATACAGTATTAGTAATTCTGGTTGGTGTGCTTTGGCTACGGACGACGGTCTGGTTTATTTAAGTACCCAGCAAAATTCAAAATTATTCAAGATAGACATCTACAATAATTCCATTCCCTTTTTTACCGATAAAGGGGAGGTAAATAGTTTCTTTGAGGAGAATCCTTCGGTTTTCTGGACGGCGACCAATAACGGTTTATTCCGTGAAGACCTGGCAGAGGGCACCAGCCAGCGATTTACACATGAACCTCAGAATCCGAATAGCCTCAGCAGCAATAGGGTTTTGACTATTTATAAGGATCATATGGGCATGTTTTGGATTGGAACCTTAAATGGGCTGAATAAATTTGATCCTGAAGAAGGTACTTTTCAACACTACCTTCCAGATCCTGCCGATAAGAGCAGTTTAGGTTCTGCCATTATTGCTACAATTTATGAAGATAAGGATCTGAATTTATGGTTGGGAATGTATGACGGGGGCCTGGAACTTCTGGATCGCACTACAGGCATATTTAAGCATTACAGGCATGATCCATCCGATGTGAGTTCTTTATCAGGTGACATGATTTCTACCGTCATTGAAGATGGACAAAACCACCTTTGGATAGGTGTGATAAATCAGGATGCAGGGGTAAACAGATTCAACGGGGAAACCCAAACATTTGACAGGTATCTGGGCGGACTAACCGTTATCAGCAGCTGTATTGATATGGACGACATACTTTGGGTGGGTACTTCCAATGGTCTTTATCGATATGATAGGGAATCCGATAGCTTTATATACGCCAACGTTACCGCGGCATTAACAACGGTTATCTGTGATATGGATAATTACCTTTGGCTACATTCCTCCGAAGGTATCATTGCCATAGAACCAAATCGCGAAAACAGTATCCTTTATGGCAATAAGAATGGGGTAAAGGGCTTATTGGAGCTAAGTGCTTATTATCCGTTGACACAAAAACAGGATGGAAAACTCTATTTTCCTGTACCAGATGGGTATTACGCCTTTTATCCGGGAAAACTAAACTTTTCGAAGAAATTATCCCCACTATATTTTACCGATTTGACTATTAACGGGGAGTCGGTTACCCCTAAAACTGACAATACTCTAAATGAAGCTATTTTCAATGCCCAGGAAATAAAATTGAACTATAATCAAAACGTATTTTCCTTATTTTTCAACGCCATCGATTATCATCAGCCAAAAGAGCACATACTGTACTATAGGCTCGAAAATTATGATACCGATTGGCGTCAAGGCAATTCCGGTGACCCTGCCAGTTATTTTAAAGTTCCCTCTGGGGTGTATTCATTTCGGATAAAAACGGCTAATAGCGGGAGCGGACTATGGTCTGAAAAAAGTATTCAGATAGTAATATCACCTCCCTGGTGGGCCACCTGGTGGGCCTATCTCCTTTATGCACTTCTATTCTTTTGTGCCATCTTCGCAACCCATAAATTTCAAAAAGCAAGGTTGCTTCGGAAGGAGCGGGAAAGAACCAAGGACAGGGAACTTACCCAAGCAAAAGAAATTGAAAAAGCCTACGGGGAACTAAAAGCCACCCAGGCCCAACTCATCCAATCCGAAAAAATGGCCAGCCTCGGTGAGCTCACCGCAGGCATCGCCCATGAGATCCAAAACCCGTTGAACTTCGTCAATAATTTCTCGGAAGTGAACAAAGAATTGCTGGAAGAATTGGACGCGGAAGCTACAAAAGGGAATTTAGCGGAAGTTAAAGACCTGGCCAAGGATATTAAGGCGAACGAAGAAAAGATCAACCACCACGGCAAGCGGGCCGATGCGATCGTCAAGGGCATGCTGCAGCACAGCCGGAGCAGTAGCGGCGTAAAGGAACCAACAGATATCAACGCCTTGGCAGATGAATACCTGCGCTTGGCGTACCATGGCCTCAGGGCCAAGGACAAGGGTTTTAATGCGACCATGAAGACCGACTTAGACTCTAAGATTGGTAAAGTCAATGTTGTTCCGCAGGAAATGGGAAGGGTTGTTTTAAATTTGATCACCAATGCGTTTTATGCGGTAAATGAGAGGTCCTCCTTCGCTAATTCATCGGAGGGTTTAAAATATGAACCTACTGTGACGGTGACCACCAAAAAGAACAAGGACCAGATCATGATCAGTGTCCGGGACAACGGCAACGGCATCCCAAAAAAGGTTTTGGATAAAATCTTCCAACCGTTTTTTACCACCAAACCCACTGGGCAAGGCACCGGATTGGGCTTATCCTTATCCTATGACATCGTAAAGGCACATGGGGGGGAGTTGAAAGTGGAGACCAAGGAAGGTGACGGAACGAAATTTATAATTGCCTTACCAACTTAGACCAGATTCGGGTCGAATAATTATAGCGTTTTAACCGGAATTATAGTACATGGGATCTATTGTAATGGCCTTTTAAATTGCCATGTTTTGGGATAAATATTAGAGGTCAATTGATGAATCTGAAAACAATTTAACCTCGTATTTATATCTTATTGAATTTCAATCCAATATGCAGTTTTGTTCTTATTTGAAAACTTTCTTTAGCAAGAAAAAAAATAAAAGAATCAGGAACTTATTCTGTACCTTAGAGTAAGTCCTGGACATATGGGAAAGTCTTTATGCTGCCACTGTACAAGTAAGACAGCAAACTTCATTACAAGCATACTTTTACTTGTGTGGGGGGGAATGCTTTCGCAATCATTTTCAGGTACGGTCATGGGGAGTGATGGCATAGAACTGCCTGGTGCCACGCTTCTCGTTGTCGAAACCCAAGAGTACACCACAAGCGATTTTGAAGGCCGGTTCACCCTAAATGCTACGGCCGGGATGACAGTCGAGGTTTCCTTTTTGGGATATGATTATTATCAATTTGTGGTCGATGACCAAACCAATATAACCATTCAACTTATTGAATCATCCATTGAACTTAAGGAAGTGGTGGTAATAGGATATGGCCATATGGAAAAAAAGGATCTGACGGGTTCGATAGCCTCTATCCAAGAAAAAGATTTTAATAAAGGTAATTTTGCTTCGCCCGACAAATTAATCCAAGGTAGGGTGGCCGGGGTTCAAATTACACAAAGCAGTGGCCAACCCGGAGTTGCGGCTACCATTAAAATACGTGGCAACTCGGTGATCACCGGTAATGGACAGCCTCTTTTTGTGGTTGATGGCGTCCCATTAAGTGGTACAACCAGCAGACCAAATGATTTACAATTCACTAATGGAGCCGACTTTGGTACTTCGCCCTCTGGCAATTTATTAAATTTTATCAATGCAGCGGACATTGCCTCAATTGATATTTTAAAAGACGCATCAGCAGCTGCTATATATGGCGCTAGGGCTGCATACGGTGTTGTGATTATCACCACAAAAAAAGGACTCTCGGGGGAACCAAAAATTGATTTTGACATGTCAATGGGGTTCTCGACCATTCAAAATAGGATAAAAGTACTAGATGCAAATCAATATAGGGATGCCATTCAATATTATAATGTTAACCCTCAAAATGATAAAGGGGGCGACTCGGATGCCTTGGGCACCATCCTAAGAACCGGTAAGCAACAAAACTATAATGTTGGCATTTCTGGAGGTACCGACAATGCGAAGTACAGATTGTCAATAGGTTATTTGGATCAGGAAGGCATACTGAACAAGTCGGAAATTAAAAAATATAGTGGTAACCTCTCCACAAACTTTAAATTTTTGGAAAGCAAAACCTTGGGGATAGATATTAATCTCATCGCAAGTCAATACAAAGAGCAACTTCCATATATAAGGAATGAGGTTAGTATCGTTGGAGATGCCCTTGCGTGGAATCCTACAGAGGTATTAAGATCGGCAGATGGCTCCTTCAACTTATTGCCAGGTGGAAATCCGCTGGCCAGATCCGAACTTTACGATGACAGCGCTAAAGTCACAACAATATTTGCAGGCCTATCCCCATATTATGAAATCACCGATTGGCTAGAATTCAAAATGTTGGCAAATATCAGTTATGGTACTGGTATAAGACGCAATTCAACCCAACAAGGTTTGTATTTCAATGACATCATTAGCAATAATGGTTTGGCCAAAATTTATAATAATGAAGATTATTCCAACCAGCTCTCCTACACCCTCACCTTTCACAAGGATATATTACCATTATTGAAAGTTACAGCTGTCGGCGGATTTGAATATTTGAAATTTACCAATAAGGGTTCATTCATTGGAGTAACTGGACCCTTATCCGGTTTTGGCAATTTTGGTCTGGACTATACTGACTACATACAATATTCTAATCCAGATAACCGGAATGTATTTTCTTTTATTGCTCCAATTACCGAATTGCAATCTTATTTTACAAGAGGGGCATTCATTTACAACAGCAAATATTTGGCGACCATCACGATACGGGCGGATGGTTCTTCCAAATTTGGCGCTAAAAGCAAATACGGTTATTTTCCATCGTTCTCAATGGCATGGATTACCAGTGAAGAAGATTTTTTCAAAATTGATTCTATCAATTATCTTAAAGTTCGAGTGGGTTGGGGAAGAACGGGCAATCAGGAATTTCCATCAGGTTCGTCTACGGCCCTATACGGCTTCACGAATAATGGGGGATATGGCCAAGTCAACAATCCTAATCCAAACTTGAAATGGCAAGCGGATGAACAATCTAATATTGGTGTTGATTTTACCATTCTGAATCATAAGATATCTGGAACTTTTGATTACTTCAAAAAGACCACAACCGATCTATTGTACCCAAGTTATCCAATACAGCCAGCACCACCAGGATCTGTTGTCACGTGGATAAATCTAGATGGTAAAATTCAAAATTCAGGATTGGAGACCACCATAAACGCCTCAATTATAGATCACGAAGACATTACTTGGGACTTTGGCTTCAATGCAAGCTTTTTAAAAAATAATGTTTCTGGCTTAAAATCCCCTATACCTACCGGAGCACTTGATGGTCCAGGCATGTCGGGCGTAACCGTTCAGAAAATCCAAAGTGGAGTGCCGATGAATACTTTTTTTACGCGTAAATATTTGGAGATTGATCCAATCACAGGTTTGGCGGTCTATCAAGACAATGGCAACACGTTTTATAATGTTGGAAACCCCAACCCCACTGCGATATTGGGGATCAATTCTACCTTTCGTTTAAAAAAACTTTCTCTTTCGGCCTACATGTATGGTGCTTTCGGACAATCCATCTATAATAATACCTTAAATAGCACACTTAATGTTGGTAACATCGGTAGCGGAAAAAATATTGCTTTGTCCGTGTACCAAAATCCAATAAAAGAAGCGCTATCAAATCCGGTGACACCTTCTTCAAGGTTTATAGAGAAGGGGGATTACCTGAAAATGGGCAATGTTACACTTGGATATGACCTAGGAAAAATCGGAAAGTCATTAAAACAAACAAGAATTTATGTCACGGGTCAAAACTTATTTACCATTACAAAATATTCAGGTTTTGACCCAGAGGTAAACATAGATAAAAATATCAATGGGGTGCCATCACTGGGAATAGATTACCAGGCTTATCCAAGTGCAATATCCATAATAACTGGATTCAATTTTTCATTATAACAGGTTACATAATAATAATAATAATAGAACTACTTAAGAAGAAGATAGCCAAAACATGAAAAATAAGATTTTCAATTTACTACTTGGCTTTACGCTGATATCGATCTGTAACTGCACAGACCTGAATGAAGAATATGGAGGTAACTTAACTGAAGACCAGGTTCAGGGAGCGGGATCAGGTAATGTGGAAGCGCTTCTTATCAACCTTAGAAACTCCTTAAATCCTCCTTTTCAAAATCCATTTGGTGGCGTCATCTCATTATCTGAAATAACCACCGACGAGCTGATTGCGCCAACACGGGGCCCAAATTGGGATGATAATGGTATCTGGCGACAGCTTCACCAGCATCGGTGGAATGGAGATCATACATTAATAACTGGATGTTTTAATGATTTGAACGGAATTGTTTTTGCTGCCACGGAGATATTACGATTTAATCCGACCCCGAAGCAAGAGGCCACGGCAAGATTTTACCGCTCTTGGGCCATGTATTGGATATTGGATTTTTTTGATCAAGTCCCCTATCGGGATGCTGGGGAAAGCACGCTTGAGGCGGCAAGGGTAAGAAAAGGTTTGGACGCACTTGATTACATCATAAGTGAGATAAACGGTGTCATGCAAGATTTACCTGAGGGCCCCGCCAGTGAGCCCAACAAGAATGCTGCAAAAGTTTTACTAATGAAATGCTATTTAAACAAAGCTGTTTATGTCAATAGGCTATCCCCAATCTTTGAAGCTATTGATATGAACAAAGTAATCAGCTTGGCCGATGAGGTCCTCAGCACTAATAAATACATGTTCAGTGATAATTATTTTGACAACTTTTCGCCTGGTAATACATTGTTTGGCAAAGAAAATATCTTTACCCAAGAGAATATGGGGGGCGTATCCAATGGAACGCAACTACTTCTATATATGGTCATTCCCTTACATTATAATTCAACCCCTTTTGGACCTAATGGCTGGGCGGCGCTCTCAAATTTGTATGATAAATTCGAAGATGGGGATAAGCGAAAAGGTCAAGTTTACGTGACACCAAATGGTCCTCCGAACCCCGGTAATAGAATCAATATCGGATTCCTTATTGGACAACAATATAATTTGTTTACGGACGAGCACCTGAGTGATTTACAGGGAAATCCTTTGGCCTTTACCAGGGAGGTTAAAATAATTGAAACTGGTGATGACCTTGAATTTACGGGGATTAGACCTCAAAAGTATGCATTTGATTGGACGAACTTTTTCGAGTTGGATAATGATTGGGTTTATTTTCGGTTGCCCGATGTAATGCTGATGAAAGCAGAGGCCATCTTGCGTGGTGGTACAGCAACAAACGTTGGAGCTTACGGTAGTACTGCACTCGATCTTGTCAATTCGATCCGCCTGCATCCTTCCCGGGGCGCAAGTGCCCTGTCATCTATAGACCTAAACGTTTTACTGGACGAAAGAGCACGGGAACTATGGCTTGAGTGCTGGAGGCGGCAGGATCTAGTCCGATTTGGAAAATTCCTTGAACCTTTTCAAGAAAAGGAGTATGCCAGCGAATCCAAATATCTTTTATTTCCAATCCCGAATGAGCAATTGGCCGTGAATAAATACTTAGTGCAAAATCCAGGGTATTGATATGGGACAACTGCAAAGTAATTGTTCTTGTAATTCGCTTCTGCGCTTTATCGGAAGCATTTACCAGAAAAGTGTGGCAAACCTTCGAAATTAGAAACAAATGAAGATCGGAAAGGTTTTAGGCATTATATCGGTACTAGCTTTCGGCATTAATATAGGAATGGGTCAAAATAATGATCTTAAGTTCCATCTGATTCCAGGACTCAATGGCAAGCCCTTAGGCAAGATTCGAAATATAACGCAAGACCCGCATGGATACATGTGGTTCTCAGGTGAAGGTGCTCATTGCATTTATAAATACGATGGCAGAAATCTCACTGACTTCAGGCACGAGGAGGGCAATGTTAATTCACTGGGCGGTTATTCTATAAATTCAGTTTACGCGGATGATGAAGGAATCATTTGGGTTGGCCATGAACATGGACTTGATCAACTAGACCCTGCAACAGGTGTATTCAAGCACTTCATTCATGACCCCAATGATCCAAGTAGCTTGAGCGGTGCTGCTAACCCAGTTTTGAAAGATCGACAAGCTAGGCTATGGGTGGGAACAGATGGTGGTCTTGACATGCTGGACCAAAGAACGGGAAAATTTATCCATTACCGCCATGACCCCAACGATCCTAAAAGTTTGAGCTCCAATTTTATTTGGAACCTCTATGAAGACCGCCAAGGGGTAATATGGATTGCTACAGCGTATCCATTCGACGCCTCGGGTACCATCATAAATGATCCGGAGGAAGGTGGGTTAAACCGGCTGGAACCGGACGGCACGTTTACCCGGTTTAAGCACGATCCAAAAGATCCCCATAGTCTTATCAATAACAAAGTGAGGGCTATGTTCGAGGACAGTCGGGGCGTATTCTGGGTGGGAACTTCAGGAGACGGCCTACATACCATGGATCGCAAAACAGGACAATTTGAAAGGCATACCTATGACCCTTCAAATCCTGATAAGTTGAGCCGACCTCCATTGAAGACAAGTGATGATTATGCTTATAAAAATGATCAGATCACCTACATAATCGAAGACGTTATGGGTTCGATATGGATAGGCACGATGTGGTCGGGCATCAATCGATATGATATTGCCACTAAAAAGATTATTCATTACCAGGCAAGTAATGGATTTCCAGATGAGAGTGGGTGGAACGCCTTTCAATCCAAAGATGGTGCATTATGGATAAGTACCCAGCAAGACAATTTATATCGTTTCGATCCTTTCCTTGGCAAATTAAATAGCATCCCAACGCCTTTTACCCCATGGAGTTTTATAGAAGACCATAAATATTTATGGGTAGGTACAGGGGGGGGCGGATTATTAAAGTATGATCAAAAAGGTGGATTGATGGATCAATTTAGATACAACGCGTCAGATAGTCATAGTCTTTTCGATGCTGACAATATTATTTTATCCATGTTCCATGAGCGGGGAGATACAATTTGGATAGGTACTAGCGATGGTCCGGGTATTTTCAATAAAGAGACCGAACAGTTTTCAAGACTACCTATTCAGTTAAAATATGAGGCTGACACTGCTAGGAATGTACCCGATATAATGCAAGATGGTCAATCAATGCTTTGGTTTGTTTTAAATGGGCATGGTTTACTCCGATACAATCCTAATGATCATACCTTTAAACAATATCGCCAAAATACATCAGACAATACCTCTTTGAGTTCAAACAATATCGTATCCATTTTTGAAGACAGCACTGGCGTTATTTGGGTATGCGATTTATTGGGTGGTGTTAATCAATTGGATAGAACAACCGATCAATTTAGGCATTATTTGCCTGGAACTCCTTGTCATAATATGTTTGAGGATTCCAGCGGATTGTTCTGGCTGTCTGCGAATGCTGGTCCTTATAATTATAATCGCAAAGTGGATTCGTTTATACCTTTTTTTGAGTCAGAGTCCCCAGCGAGAAGGTTGAACATTATAGCACTTTTGGAAGACAATGATAAAAATCTATGGGGACATAATACCTCCGAAATAATTAAGTTCAATAAGGCAACAAAAGAAATTAACATTTACGCTGACAATTATGGCATACAAGAGAACAGCATTATCCCCCTCGGTATTTATAAAAATTCCAAAGGTCAAATACTGCTAAATCATCAAAATGGTTTTTTCGCCTTTTACCCTGAGGAACTTGTTGTTAATGATGAACCTTTAAAGATAATTATTACAGATTTGTTTATCAACACACTTCCAGTTAGGTCGGGGAATGAAAGTATTTTAAAAAGGCCAATAGAGGAAATTGATGAATTGGATCTCGCCTTTAATCAGAATAATATCGCGTTAAACTTTGCCGCCATAGATTATCGTTCGCCGGAAACGATTAAATATTATACCATGTTGGACGGGTATGACGACACATGGCGGGAAGCTAAGGTTGAAAATCAAACACATTACTTCAACCTTCCTTTGGGCAAGTTTGATTTTAAGATAAAAGCGTATAACAAAGATGGCACCATGGGCGTGAAAATACTGACCATTAACATTCATCCACCTTGGTGGTTGACAGGCCAGGCCTATGCCGGATATTTGTTCCTGTTTGTTATGATAGTTTGGGGCTTTTCAAAATTTAGAACAAGGAGTTTACAACGCCAGAACCTACTGTTGGAGGTTAAGGTGAACCAACGTACGGATGCCCTTAATAAATCTCTGGTTGAACTAAAAGAAACCCAGACACAACTCATCCAATCTGAAAAAATGGCGAGTCTGGGAGAGCTCACTGCCGGTATCGCCCATGAAATCCAGAACCCATTGAACTTCGTCAACAACTTCTCGGAAGTGAGCAACGAGCTGATCGAAGAAATGACCGAGGAAATGGAAAAAGGGGACATACTGGAAGCCAAAGCCATAGCTGATGATGTAAAGCAGAATCTTGAGAAAATACTACACCACGGCAAACGGGCCGATGCCATTGTAAAAGGGATGTTGCAGCACAGCCGGAGTAGTAGCGGAGTAAAGGAACCCACCGATATCAACGCACTCTGCGACGAATACCTGCGATTGGCTTACCATGGCCTTCGGGCCAAGGACAACACGTTCAATGCTACTATGGAAACTGATTTTGATGATTCTATAGGAAAAATAAACATTGTTCCACAAGATATGGGCAGGGTAATCTTGAATTTGATAACCAATGCGTTTTATGCAGTGAATGAGAGGTCCTCCTTCGCTAATTCATCCAACGAAGCCTCGGCGAAGTTGGGGGCATCCGAGGATTTAAAATATGAGCCGACAGTGACAATGACCACCAAAAAGACAGTGGACAAAATTGCCATTAGTGTGAAGGACAACGGCAATGGCATCCCCAGCATAGTGAAAGATAAAATCTTCCAACCCTTTTTCACCACCAAACCCACCGGGCAGGGAACGGGATTGGGATTGAGCATGAGCTACGATATCGTAAAGGCGCATGGGGGGGAAATAAAGGTAGAGACACAGGAAAATGAAGGAACCACATTTATTATTCAAATCCCCATTACTTAAAATCGCTTAGTAAGCTTAAAACTGTATATTTACTATTGACCAAACATTTGTTTACATGCGCGTTATAACCACACTTCTCTTAGCATTCACCACTTTATTCACCACTATTGGTTTTTCCCAAGTTCCTACGCAACAGATCGATCCAACCTATATTTCCATTTCCGATGGACTTTCCTCCCCCAACGTTCAAGATGTGATGCAAGATAGTTACGGTCTGCTTTGGATCGCCACCACCAATGGCATTCAAAAATATGACGGCTACAGATTTGAATCGTTTAAGAATATCCCAGGCAAACCCACAAGCCTGCAAAATAATAATGCATGGGGTCTTGAGGAAGATGGTAACCATGATATTTGGGTCGCCACCGACTTTGGAGCATCGAAATACGACCGATCTAAAAACGAGTTTATAAATTATTCATTCTCCAAAATATTTAATATTGACATCGCAGGTGGCCGGGCTTTCAATATTTTTAAAGATTCGCAGGATAAGCTTTGGGCTGTGACCCAATTCATGGAACTTGTAAGTTACGACCCAGGAACCGACCAATGGACCTTTGCCCCATACAATATCCCCGACATTTCACAGCCTAACCATAACAGCCTTGCTATTGCCATTACCGAAGATTTAAAAGGCGGTATGTGGTTTGGATCTACTGCTTATGGACTCATGTACCGTCCAATAAATGAAACAGCGTTTAAGCCAATACCCAAAGAACTTTTAGGAGGTTTTGACTTTGTTGATTCCGAAAATTTTATAACCTCATTGTATTCTGATTCTACCAATACACTATGGATCACAACCCGTAATGGGGTGTATAAATACAATCCTAAATTCGGTACGGTAAAAACGATAGTGGCATATAGTGAAGCGAAAATTGAAGTATTGAATTATTGGAATCGAATATTATTGGACAAACAAGGCAATATTTGGATAGGCAATAACTTTCGGGGCATCCTAAAATTCGATGGTATTTCGGATAGTTATGAAGAAATATCCCTTGCCGGAAAAGTAAAAATGCGAGGACTTGGTTGGAACATCACCATCACCGATTTTATGATCGATAAAAGCGGAATTTTTTGGTTTGCCAGTCGCGAGTCGGGACTTGTAAAATATGACCCAGTTAATAAACCCTTTTCACATTTAGCACATGACGATAGCAATCCTTCAAGTATAAGTCCTAATGGTGTTTACGGCATTCTGGCTTCAAAGACCAAGCCTGGGACCATTTTTGTTGGTACACGGGGCAGTGGAATTAACATCTATGACCCCGTTAAGAGGACCTTTGAAAAGGTGCCCTTTAAAGCTATAGATGATCGGTACGGGGGATCGGCAAGAAGTATTTTTGAGGATTTAGATGGTACACTCTGGATTGGTACTTGGGGAGATGGGTTAATTAAATTAGACAAAAACTACAAAGAGGTCGAACGCTATAAATATGAGTCACAAAACGCCACAACGATCTCAAATAACCAAGTTCGCATCATAAGGCAGGACCAACAAAAAAAGTTATGGATAGGCACCAACAATGGCCTTAATATTTTTGATCCGTCTACTGGAATTTTTCAACGATTATTAAGTACTGACACAAAGGCCTACCCCGTTAAATTGATCAAAGAAATCGAGCGCCTTTTTAATTCGAAACAAGAAGTAGGAATCATTGATCATGCTCAAAATTTTGAAGAGAAATCAAAGCCCGTCGAAATAAAAATGACAGGCGATTATTGGGTTATGGCAGTTGGTGAAGGCTCCTCAGGCTCCATGGCCGATTTCGGATGGATCGAGAATGCGGCTAAAGATACAATCTGGGATTTTAAGGACTATGGGCAGACGTTATATGCTGGTGGGGCTGCCAAGAATAGAATTTTGATTGGACAGTTAAACCTCCAAAAGGGTTCCTATTCCCTTCACTATAGAACGGATGATAGCCATGCCTATGACCAATGGAACGAGGCCGAGCCTGATCTTACAACTTTATACGGTATAGCGTTGGTCAAGCCTGCCGATGAAAACCAGTCGCGGTCGTTTCAACAATTGATGGGTGCAAACCAAAATGATTTGGTCGTTAGTGGCAATAATATTCTGGACATAGAAATTGGAGCAACTTATGTATGGGTGTCTGCCAACAATGAAGGCCTAAATAAGATCGATCCAGTCAACAAAACGGTAAAATATTATAGATACGATCCAAACAACGAAAATTCGTTGAGCAGCGACGTGATCTTAGATATTTTTGAAGATAGGCATGGTATGATTTGGTTGGCGACCAATACAGGGGTCAATATGTTGGATCCAAATACCGAAAAATTTACGCGATACACAGAGATCGATGGGCTCCCTACCAATCTTACCGAAGCCATTCTTGAAGGGGATAATGGTGAAATGTGGATTGCGACGCAAAACGGCCTATCGCAAATGGTAACCAATGAATCGTTGCGAAAGGTCACCTTTATTAATTACAATTCCTCTGATGGTTTGGGAGGGGATATTTTTATATCACAAGGGGCCGCTCATAGTCCTGATGGGCGATTTTATTTTGGTGGAGAACATGGGCTTACTACATTTAGTAATGTTACGGCAAATAATGTCCCTCCCGATCTGGTCATTTCCAACCTGCTGATCTCCAACAAGTCGGTTCTAGACATGGGCTCAGATAGCCCGTTGATCGGCAACTTGATGAATGCCAATGAAATTAATCTCTCTTACAAACAAAACAATCTGAGTTTTGATTTTGCGGCCCTGCACTTTGCAAATCCAGAAAAGAACCAATATGCCCATAAGTTGGTGGGCTATGACCAAGATTGGATATATGATAACAGAAACTTTGCATCCTATACCAATCTGGATCCCGGAAAATATGAATTTGCCATAAGGGCCTCCAATGCCTATGGCATTTGGAACGAGGAAGGAAAAACACTGTTAATTACGATTTCGCCCCCTTGGTGGAAAACCTGGTGGGCCTATATACTTTATGCAATCCTCTTGTCAACTGGCATATTTGTGGTGGATCAGACACTTCGCCGAAGAATAAAGCTCAAAGAGCGGGAACGATCACGCGAAAAAGAATTGGCCCAAGCAAAAGAAATAGAAAAGGCATATGCAGAATTAAAGAATACACAGTCACAGCTCGTTCAATCTGAAAAGATGGCTTCTTTGGGAGAACTCACGGCAGGAATCGCCCACGAGATCCAAAATCCTTTGAACTTCGTGAATAATTTTTCAGAGGTCAATTCTGAACTGATTGCTGAAATGAAACAGGAACTGTCTAAGGGAAATCTTAAGGAAGCAATTACCCTGTCTAATGACATCGATGAAAATGAAAAGAAAATAATTTTTCATGGAAAACGGGCCGATAGCATTGTAAAAGGTATGTTGCAGCATAGTCGAAGCAGCAATGGGAAAAAAGAACCCACCGATATTAACGCTTTGGCCGATGAATACTTACGACTCGCCTATCACGGACTTCGGGCGAAGGACAAGACTTTTAATGCCAAAATGAAGACCGAATTCGAAGAACAAATCGGGAATATTAACGTGGTGCCACAGGAGATGGGAAGGGTTATCCTCAACCTTATTACCAATGCTTTCTATGCGGTAAGTGAAAAGGCCTCCCTCGCAAACAGGTTAAACGGTTCATTAGTAGCGGAAGGCGCTACAGGTGGTAAAAAATATGAACCCATGGTTACGGTATGCACAAAAAAGATGGGTAATAAGGTTGAAATCTCAGTGAAGGATAACGGCAGTGGTATTCCTAAAAAAGTAAAGGAGAAGATATTCCAGCCTTTCTTTACCACCAAACCCACGGGACAAGGCACCGGATTGGGCCTGAGTATGAGTTATGACATTGTTACCAAGACTCATGGAGGTACACTAACAGTAGTATCGGAGGAAGGCGACGGCACCACGTTCATTATTTTGATACCGGTTGCATAGCATTGATCACTAAGAATAAAAAATAATTAACAACAATTAAAAACCAACACCATATGAAAATCTTGGTAGTCGACGACGAAAGGGATGTACAATTATTGTTTCAGCAACGCTTTCGGAAAGAAATTAAAAATGGCGACCTCCATTTCGTATTTGCCTTTTCAGGGGAAGAGGCGCTTGCGACGTTACACGATATGGAACATAAGGCCGTATTGATCTTGTCCGACATCAACATGCCCGGTATGAGCGGGTTGGAACTATTGGAAAAGATTAGGAAAGATTATGACAAGCCTCCCCCATTGGTCATGATGATCACCGCCTATGGCGACCAGGACAACCGCGATACCGCTGCTCGCTTGGGCGCAGATGATTTTTTGACCAAACCCTTGGATTTTACCCTTTTAAAAGATAAACTATCAACGCTGAGCTAATGGCAAAAATACTGGTAGTCGACGATGAGACCGATTTGGAGGTCCTCATCAAACAAAAATTCCGGAAGCAGATCCGGCAAAACGAGTACGAATTTACGTTTGCGATCAATGGGAAGGATGCACTTGAGAAACTCCTGACCGATCCCAACATAGACCTGGTACTGAGCGACATCAATATGCCCGAAATGGACGGACTGACCCTGCTCACCAAGCTTAGTGAACTAAATCCTTTGTTAAAATCGGTCATCGTGTCGGCCTATGGCGATATGGCAAATATTCGCACCGCCATGAACCGGGGGGCCTTCGATTTTATCACCAAACCCATCGATTTTGAAGATCTTACCATAACCATGGAAAAAACGCTCCAACATGCAAAGCAACTCAAGGAAACATTAAAGGCGATCAAAGAGAACAACATCCTAAAGATGTATGTTGACGAAAACGTCCTCAACTTTATGGGCAGCCAGGAATACGAATCCACCATCATGGC
>JBBKWR010000198.1:0-5915 GCA_037969055.1 Flavobacteriaceae bacterium
ACAAGTTGATGGATCAACACCCAAGTATAAATCCAAGAGGTCTCCATGTTTATGATGGACACCTTGGCATCCCGAACTTTGCCGAGCGGAAAAAAGCAGTTGATGCAGCATTTTTACCCATTATTACTTTGAAGGAAAACCTAGAATCCCAAGGAATCGGGGTGAAGACCATAGTTGCAGGTGGAAGTCCTTCCTTTCCCGTGCATGCCCAGAGAACCAATGTTGAACTAAGTCCGGGCACGACCCTCCTTTGGGATGCTCGCTATGGTGCTATGTTCAAAGAAATGGACTTTGATATAGCTGCGGTGTTATTAACCCGTATCGTTAGCAAACCCGCGCAAAATGTCATTTGTTTTGATTTGGGACATAAATCCATTGCCCCAGAAATGCCTTTCCCAAGGGTTGAGATCTTAGGCTTGGAGGAAGGGGAACAAATAGGTCAGAGTGAGGAACATTTGGTCGTAAAGACCGCTAAGGCCAACGACTTTGAGGTTGGGGATGCCTTTTATGCCATCCCTATGCATATTTGTCCTACGGTTGCCAAATACGAAGAACTGCAAACGGTTACCAACGGCAAGATTACAGGTGCCTGGAAAGTTGCCGCCAGGGGCCAAAAAATAAGCATTTAACGGCCGGTCAACTGGAACGGGACAATAACTCCATTGCTGAAGCATATTGCTGTTACCTACGAATTAAATCACTTCTTTTGGGTTTGGTGGATTGCATTAAAGAGGACGATCGTCGAAAAAATGGTGATTTAACAAGGCTTTAAACTTCTATGGCAGGGTATTTGTTATTTTTACGCTTGCACAACGACCAAAAAAGGGCCTATGAAGCTATTCTTTACATATTTAATGCTATTGGCTTTGCCTTTGGCAGGATGGTCGCAAACGGATGGCCCCGCCCCGAAGCCCCTTAAAATAGAAACAGCCAACAAATTGGATGAAAAGGGCGCCGAAAACAAGGGTACCTCATTACGGATACCTTCTGTTGTAGGCAACAAACCTGAAATAAATTTAAAAGATTCATTGGGCAGAAAACCCATAAAAATGCTTCCGGATAAGGAATTGGTACAGGCGGGAACCGGCATGAAAATCGATCCAAGGATCGGACCTAAGGAGGGCGAAAAAGAAGGTTCTTCCTCCTATTTCGGTAATATGTACCTGGGCGATATAAAAAGCAATGGTAAATTTGTAGGAGTAGTCTGCCGCGACCATGAATATGTCGATGGGGATCGTGTTAAAATCCGCCATAACGATAGGGTCATCGACCCGAACGTTTTATTGACAGGAAGTTTTAAGGGTGTGAATATCGACCTCGACAAAGGATTTAACCGACTGGATTTTGAGGCCTTGAATGAGGGTTCCTCTTCCCCCAATACTGCACAGGTAGATGTATACGACGATCAAGGGCAATTGATCTATTCCAATAAGTGGTTGCTATCTGCTGGATCCAAAGCCACTTTGATCATCACAAAGGACTGAGTTCTATTTAAGAAATTTGTGCCCCTTTCCCAAAAATGAAATGTTATTTGGGGGCGCCATTACAATTTATCCCTTCCCAATTTTGCTATTGGCCGTGATGATACCATTGGGATGGCGAATACCTAATCCCGTTGTCCCGGATGATACGTTTCCTCGGCCCTTTCGATCACATCTTCTTTATAATAGGGTACTTCCTTAAATTGTTTATCTGCATAGCGCTGTGCCTGGTCATTAAAATGGGGTGAATCGCGATGCCCACTTTGCCCGCCTACCAACATACTTTTAGCCCTTACCTTGTTGCCAAATTCCACGACAGCCACAAAACTATTGCCACGTGTTCCGTATATTTTCTTGGTCCCATTGTCATAACGCGCCCCATAGGCGGCCAATGCACCCCATCGTCCCGAGGCAAAGCCAATGGCGATACTGGGTTTGTCATCATCGAAAGCTTGGTGGATATCTCCATTGAGGCGTTGATATCTGTTGATCTCCCCCCATGGCATGTTCCAGGTACCAAAATCGGCATTAAGTTTTTCCAAAGTTTTTCCAAAAATTTGTAATCGCTCACCCATCGGGGATTTTGAACCAAAGTATTCCATGGTATGCATATCATCGATATCCTCTTCTTTCTGTCCTAGTTGTCCATAAAGGGTCCCATAATAATGTGCCAAAGTCATGGCCACGGATTCTTTGCTTGTTTTAAAGTCCCATTTTCTGAGCACTTCGATCGCATCCCTTAGCTTAGGATTCTTATCGCCTTGATCATAAGCTCCGACCAGCCCTGGAATCAGTGCCTTAAATGCCGGGAGATACGGATTATGGGCCAATTTGATCAGACTGTCCAAGTTGTAACCGCTTCTATCCTTTAGCAATTGGATGGCATGAACACCCCTAAAATTCTCATGGTCGAGTGACATATAATTGGGATAATCATCCTTTTTGGGACTGAATTCCAAAGCAGCGGTATAGGGGGTGGAATTACAATTTTGCAGCCACCCGTTTTCTGGATTTAAAAGTATAATTGCCTCATTCACGGGGTGTAGCCCTCGCCAATCGGTTTTGGGGTCACTACCCTCTACTGGCCGGGTGTAGTCAAAAATTGTATCCCGCTTAGGGATAAAATTTCCATGGAAGTAGGCGATGTTGCCCGCTGCGTCGGCATAAACGGTGTTATTGGAAGAATTGGTCCGTATATCCATCATCTTAAGGAATCCATTATAGCTGTCTTGTTTTGTCCGAATAAAGGATTGTTCCAAGGCTTTGACTGGATCCCACATCATTTTTGTGGCGGTCCACTGCCCGGCCTCCATTTGGGTAATGGGCCCATGATGCGTGTGGTAAGTGGGGAAGATTTTTTCGTTTAAAACATCTCCATCTTTGTATTTTAATGAAATTTCCGATGTAGCGATGGGACGAAGTTCTTCGCCAAATTGATAATGTAACTTTCCATCGAGATTTAGTATGGTCTCCTTAAACTCGTCCAATACGTCGGTATCCCCAGAGGTGTGCATCCATCCAGTTTTTTCATTAAAACCCTGATATACGAAAAACTGCCCCCAGGTTACCGCCCCGTAGGCGTTCAAACCTTCTTCACTGACCACATGCACTTCACCCCGAAAGAAAAAGGAAGTATGGGGATTGATCAAGAGCATCGCATTACCGGATTGGGTCAACTTGCCTGAAATGGCAATCCCATTGCTTCCTTGGGGTTCTGCCATTTCTGCCTTCTTTTTTATTTCTAATTTTTGGGCTTTTGGAATTTCCATTCCGCTTTCATAAAATGCCCTGATCTTTTGTGTGAAAATACGCTCGATGTCGCCCCCTATCGATCCCTCGCTAAAATACATCGGCATCCATGGCTCGAAATGGGTAAGTAATTTTGGTTTTACCTCCGGGTGTGTGTATAGATAATAATTAATTCCGTCGGCGAAGGCGTCGCATAAATGTTTTAACCAACCCGGACTACTGTTATAATTAGAAATCGCTTCAGCTTCTGTCATAAACAATTTTGCGCGTAGATCGCTATAAAGCGCGTCCGCACCCTCCACTTCGGCCAATCGTCCTGTGGCCCAGATATAGTTTTGTTCCACCCGGTTAAAATCGTCCTCACATTGGGCATACAACAACCCAAAAACGGCATCCGCATCAGATTTTCCATAAATATGGGGAACGCCAAAATCATCCCGGATAATGGTGATTTGTTCTGCTTGCGCCTGCCACCTTTCCAGATCGGGGTTTGGGGATGTCGCCGTCTTACACGATAAAAAATTTGCGCAAAGGAAAAGAATTGCGAATGGGGCCAGTTTGGTAAGCATTGAAACTCATTTTTTTGGTTGGTGGCGGGTACCTAGACCCAAGAATAATTATAGACAGTTTATGAAATATGGTGATGTTATTGAAGGTTCCAATATTAAGCCTTTTTTAAAAATTCAGTCTTAAGCACAATTTGCGCCTTGCCAATTCTACACTCGACCTCTTTTGGGTTTCCGGTTAGCTTTATGTTCCGAATGGCTTCCCCACGTTTTAAAGTTTTGGGCATGCCCTTAATTTTTAAATCCTTGGTCACATGTACCGAATCCCCATCTTCCAATAGGTTGCCATTACTGTCTTTAGTTTCCATTTTCGCGACTTGTTTATCGGGTGAAATTAATGGACTTGCCATTGAAATACTAATTTTTCCATAAAAATACCTTCCCTTAAAATCCAAAAAGTGAATCAATATTAATTTGAAGTACCTTGCGGTTTTTAAAATAGAAATTCCATTCCCATGTCCGAAAAAAAAGTAAACATCCTTACTGCGTTTAAAACCATCATCTGGCCGAGAAGAAAACTTGTCTTTATTGGCTTATTACTTATTGTTATTAGTAAAGCTGCCAGTTTTGTGGCCCCTCTGTCTTTAACTTACTTAATGGATGACATCATTCCAAATAAAAATATAGACCGGCTAAAACTACTGGTATTGGCTGTAAGCTCGGCCTTATTGGTACAAGCGGCAACCTCTTTTTTATTGACAAAGATCCTAAGTGTCCAAGCACAATATTTAATCTCCGAACTGAGGGCACAGGTCCAGAAAAAAGTACTGTCATTGCCGATCCGTTTTTTTGACAACACCAAATCTGGAGCTTTGGTTTCCCGGATTATGACAGATGTTGAAGGGGTCCGAAATCTCATAGGAACCGGATTGGTAGATTTGGTCGGGGGGAGTATTACGGCAGTGGTCGCACTCATTTTATTAGTTAGGATCAGTCCCCAGATGACGCTGTTTACTATGCTTCCACTCGCGATTTTTGCTATTATCGCCTTAAAGGCATTTAAAATTATCCGCCCCATTTTTAGGAACCGAGGCGTCATTAACGCGGAAGTTACGGGCAGGCTTACGGAAACGCTAGGGGGCGTTCGCGTGATCAAAGGATTTAATGCAGAGGCCCAGGAGAATAAAATATTTGAGGATGGAGTCGAAAAGCTCTTCCAGAATGTGAAAAAGAGTCTTACCGCTACTGCCTTTATGACCAGTTCCTCTACCTTCCTCTTGGGATTGGCGACCGCAGGAATTATGGGTTTGGGGGGATATAAAATTATAGATGGTGATTTAACGATTGGTGAATTTTTACAGTTCACCTTCCTTTTGGCCCTTATGGTGGCCCCTATTGTGCAGATGAGCAATATTGGCAGCCAATTGACCGAGGCGCTTGCCGGATTGGATAGGACCGAGGAGCTTATGAACATGGTCCCCGAATCGGATGAGAAAAATCGCACCTTGGTATTGCAGGATATGAAAGGGGATATTGTCTTTAATGATGTTTCCTTTGCCTATGAAGAGGACAAAGAAGTACTGCACAACATCAATTTTGATGTAAAATCGGGATCGGTCGTGGCTTTGGTGGGGAGTTCAGGTTCCGGGAAGTCGACCATTGCGGGCTTGGCAGCTACCTTTTTGAATCCACAATCTGGAACGATCACAGTAGACGGAAAGGACGTCTCCAAGATTAACCTGAATAGTTATCGCAAACATTTGGGGGTGGTATTGCAGGATGAGTTTCTTTTTGAAGGCACTATTCGGGCAAACATTCTCTTCCCAAGGCCAAATGCTACAGAGGAAGAGCTCCATCGAGCGGTGAAGGCCGCTTACGTCGATGAGTTTACCGACCGATTTGACAACGGTTTGGATACCTTGATCGGAGAGCGGGGCGTAAAACTTTCGGGCGGACAACGCCAAAGGATCGCCATCGCCCGTGCGGTATTGGCCAACCCAAAAATATTGATCTTGGATGAGGCCACTTCAAATCTTGATACCGAAAGTGAGGCCCTGATCCAAAAAAGTTTGGCCACATTAACGAAAGGGCGTACCACCTTTGTAATCGCCCATCGATTGAGCACCATTCGAAAGGCCAATCAAATCTTGGTCATTGAAAACGGCCGAATTGCCGAACA
>JBBKWR010000199.1:0-6267 GCA_037969055.1 Flavobacteriaceae bacterium
ACAAAGTTACCCCGATTGCAATCCAAGGCCAGCGTATAATTGCCCTCTGAATCGGTAATCGTGCTCATTATTTCCTCATTGTTCTCATCGATGACTTTTACCGTTGCCCCCACCAGCACTTCATTCGAGATCTTATCCCTTACTGTTCCCGTTATCCCTTGAGCACAATCGAAAGCAAGTGGTTTGGTTTCTAAAAATCCATAAATATCATCCACTCCCTTTCCTTCTGGTCTATTGGAAGCAAAATAACCCTTTTTGGTATCCTCGTTAATGATGTAGGTGAAGTCGTCCATCTTACTATTTACGGGTTCCCCTACGTTTAAAACAGGACCGTCTAATTTACCATCGGCGATTTTTGTTCCAAAAACATCCAGCCCCCCTAAACCGGGATGCCCATCAGAGGAAAAATATAAGATTTCCTCGCTTGTGATAAAAGGAAATGTTTCCCGGGCCTCTGTATTGATTGTATTGCCCAAATTTATCGGAGCTCCAAAGCTACCATCATCGTTAATGGCAACCTTAAAGATATCGGACTGGCCCAGTGTACCTTTATAATCAGATGCAAAATACAAGGTCTTCCCATCAGGACTCAACGCCGGGTGGGCCACAGAATACGTATCGCTATTAAAAGGTAATTCGACCACGCCTCCCCAATTCCCGTCGGTCATTGTAGCCTTAAAGATTTTTAGGCGTATGATCCCTTGGTCGTCTTTAATATATTTACCCTCTTTAAAATTGTTCCGTGTGAAATACATGGTGCTACCATCTTTTGTGGTAACGGTGGTCGATTCATGCAAACGTGTATTGATGTTGCCCCCCAATTTGGAAACCAAGTTGACTGAAGTGCTGTCAACATTAACCTTGTAAATGTCCAAAAAGTCTTTTGAGTTCCAGGTATGGCGATATCTGGCTAAATTACCAGTATCCCTATCGGAAGAAAAAATAAGTCCAGCTTTATAGAACGACGGGGCAAATTCAGAATAGGGCGAGTTGTATTCAAAAGGAGTTAGGTTATACCTTCCCGAATTTTTTTTAATATCCATTAGAAAGTCCGCTTCACTATTGTAAAGGTTCGCCCTGTTGTCATTGGTGGTTAGTTCGGCAAATTTTGACATGATCTTTTTGGAACCCTCATAATCGCCAAGGGACTTCAGGGTCTGTGCATATTTAAAATAGTCTTCTGGGCCCATTTCGGAAGCAAAGCCGTCCAACAATTTCTTATAGGTCTCCCCAGCCTCTTTATATTGGGCATTGAAGTAATAAGAATTTCCAAGCTTTTTAAGCAAATCCGCTGATACATACCCCTTGTCAAGAACCCTTTTATAAATATCTATGGCCGGGCTAAAAGAATATTCATTATAACTTACGTTCCCTTTGGTCACCAATCGCCCATCTTTCTTAGGCTCATCCTGAGCCGTCAGGCTGCCTAGAAAAGTGCAAAATATAAATATTGTGAGCAGATGTAAGTTTTTTGCCATTTGTACTTAAATTTTAAAAGAAACGTGGTGATACCAATCTTTGGAAAGATTTGACCAATTCAAACCTCAAAAATACTTCAAAAGATCCATCATTAAATTGCGTGCTGCCCAACTCGGTCGTTTCCCTGTCATATGCCAAGCCTATCATAAACTGGTCCGAAAGTTGAAATCCCGCCAATGCACTAACGGCAGCATCCCAACGATAGGCCGCCCCGAAGGAAAACTTATCATTGAACAAGAAACTGGCAGAAAGGTCTAATTGTAATGGGGCTCCCCCTACCACCTTGGTCAAAAGTGCAGGCTTAAATTTTAGCGCATTGTTCAGGTCAAAAACATAGCCGGTAATAAGATAAAAGTTAATCCGCTCTTTGGCCAAAAAATTAACATTGCCAGTACTTTGCGAACCATCAAAATGTTCTGTCTGCAATAGGTTCGGGGCTGAAAGCCCCGCATAGAATGCATTGGTATGATAGTACACTCCTAGGCCTATATTGGGAGAAAACTTGTTTTCAATATTATCGGTATTGACCGTTTCCTCAAAACCAGGTCTTTGTCTCAAATTATTGAAATCCAGATTCAGTAAGTTACCGCCAGCCTTCAAGCCAAAGGATAACTTACCATCCAAAGAAACATCAACGGTATAGGAGATAACCGCATCCAAATAAGTTTCCTGTACCACACCATTCCCTATCTCATCATTTACTATTGAGATGCCGTAGCCCACATTGCTATCCCGGATAGGGGAATGCAAGTTTAAAGTCTGTGTTTTGGGAGCCCCGTCCAGACCGACCCACTGAGATCGATATAGGGCAGCTGCACTAAATTGCCCCCTAGATCCCGCATAGGCAGGGTTCACACTCATCGTATTGTACATGTATTGGGTATACTGTGCATCTTGCTGGGCATTTACACTCTCAAAAAAGAACACCAATAAAAAAAGAGGTGCCAAGAAGCTGTTTTTTAGTACCATAGTAAGCTCGCCAGATTATTGACTAATATAAATATAACCGTTATCAGTTATATTTTGCTGATTTTCCGTTTTATACTCAAAGATATAGAAATATACCCCGGCAGGTAAATACTCTGTAGCACTGAAGGTAGACCTACCTTTAGATCTGCCATCGAACACATTGTTTTGGTTGTTGTAATTATTGCCATCGTACACTAAAATGCCCCATCGGTTTAAAATTTTAAGGCTGTTGTTCAAGGCCCTATCCACATTCTCGATCCATAAGAAGTCATTTTTACCATCACCATTTGGCGTAACCATCTGCATAACAATAATTTCCTTATTGGAGTCATCCTTAGGGTCCAGGTAATCCGGGGTGCCGTCCCCATTGGTATCGTCGTTGGTCGGGTCCAGATCGCCATTGGCGTCCTCGTCCGGGGTGTCGATCCCGTCGCCGTCATCGTCGAAGTCCCTATAGTTCACGTCCTCGGTACCGTCGGTATCGGGGAGATCGTTGGCGGGGTCGTCGATCTCGTCGTTCACGTCGAAGCCGTCGTTTACGTCCGAGCCCTCGTAGCCGTCGTCAAGGCCGTCACCGTCGGTGTCCGTGCCCGTAAAGGCCTGGTCCGGGATGCCGTCGAAGTTGAAGTCGTTGCCCTCGTTGTTGTCGGGCACCAAATCGTTGTCGCTGTCCAGATCTAGATAGTCCGGCGCATCGGTGCCGTCCGTGTTCACGGGTACCAGCCCGTCGGGCAGGTAGGCGCTGTTCAGCCCGTCGTTGGCCGTATAGGTGGCCGCGTCGTCGTTGTTGGGCGCTATGTAGCCAGCGGTGGTCTGGGCCTCCACGTTGTCCGGGATGCCGTCGTCGTCCGCGTCGATGTCAAGGTGGTCGGGCAGACCGTCACCGTCCGTGTCCAACGGGTCGGTCAAGGGGTCGCCGTCCAGGTCCAGGTTCGGGTCCTCCACGGTATCCAAGATCCCATCGTTGTCGTCGTCCAGGTCCACCAGGTCGGGGACACCGTCCCCATCGGTATCCTTGTCAAGGTCCCAATCTAGATAGTCCGGGGTACCATCGCTGTCGGTATCGTCGTTGGTCGGGTCTCTGTTGCCGTCCGCGTCCTCATCGGGGGTGTCGATCCCGTCGCCGTCATCGTCGAAGTCCCTATAGTTCAGGTCCTCGGTACCGTCACGTTCGGGAAGGTCGTTGGCGGGGTCGTCGATCTCGTCGTTCACGTCGAAGCCGTCGTTTACGTCCGAGCCCTCGTAGCCGTCGTCAAGGCCGTCACCGTCGGTGTCCGTGCCCGTAAAGGCCTGGTCGGGGATGCCGTCGAAGTTGAAATCGTTGCCCTCGTTGTTGTCGGGCACCCAATCATCATCGCTATCCCGATCGATATAATCAGGATCACCATCGTGGCTAACCGGAATTAAACCGTTTGGATAAGCACTGTTAAGCCCGTCGTTGGCCGTATAGGTGGCCGCGTCGTCGTTGTTGGGCGCTATGTAGCCAGCGGTGGTCTGGGCCTCCACGTTGTCCGGGATGCCATCGTTATCGCTGTCAATATCCCTGAAATTTGGGTGGCTATCCTTATCAAAGTCGAAAGGATTAATGCCTTGCCCTGAGCCGGGAGCACTTTCGTAATGATCATCAAGGCCATTACCGTCGATATCCAAACCACATGGTGCTGTGAACCTGTTCCAACGTTGTGCTTCCACATTGTCCAAAATCCCATCATTATCGGAATCAACATCCAAATAATCCGGGATTGTATCTCCTTCTGTATCCACTGGAATGAGCCCACCACAACTTCCAGGTGTAACCTCATAACGATCATCCAAGCCATTCCCGTCAACATCAACACCATAAGGCGCCATAAAATTTGCCGTTGTTTGTGCCTCCACATTATCTAAAATACCATCATTGTCGGAATCGATGTCTAAATAATCCGGTATCCCGTCATTGTCAGTATCAGTGGGCTGTGTGGTATGGTTATTATCACCATCTGCATTTTTATCCTCAACGGTATCGATAATCCCATCGTTATCATCATCAATGTCTGTAGCATTCTGAACACCATCTCCATCCGTGTCTACATAAAATATGGAACTGGAACTGGAATTTGTTCGATGAATTATATTGAAAGAACTTAGTATTGAAAATACCAGAAAAGCGCTTAAAATTAAAGAGCCATAAAGTGCTTTCTGACGAAGTTTTATTAGCGTAATATTTTCCATAGGTATCATCAATTATTGATAATAAATCACCATGGCAAATAAGAATAGATAAATAGGTAAGAAGTTGGGACTTCAAAATTTAGATGCAAGATATAGTTAAAATTTGTATGGTCAAATTGTTTCCAAATCCAATTTAACCGAATCCCTTTTAAATCCCAATATACTCGTTCAACTACCCGTTAACGTTTATTTTCATATGTGATAGTTTCCTAATCTTTTGAAATAAAGTACATTATAAAAACAGTACATCGACATAATGGACAGCCCATCGAATGGGCCACTTTTAATGGAAAATTTAAAAAGCAAAATTCTGGAGGTATGATAAGACCCATATTTAATCCTTTCCAATAAGACCTTATTGGCAGTCAGAAAATCTATTATTTAGTTTATTTTTGGTCAAATTTTCTGAATGAATTTTAAAGATCAAATCCAAAGAAGGCGAACTTTCGGCATCATTTCACATCCGGATGCAGGGAAAACGACACTTACAGAAAAATTACTGCTTTTTGGGGGCGCCATTCAGGAAGCAGGTGCCGTTAAGAACAATAAAATTAAGAAAAGTGCCACTAGCGATTTCATGGAAATAGAACGGCAGCGTGGTATTTCCGTTGCCACATCGGTACTTGCCTTTTTATATAAGGATAAAAAAATAAACATCCTGGATACTCCCGGGCACAAGGATTTTGCGGAAGACACCTTTAGGACCCTAACGGCCGTAGATAGCGTGATCGTAGTGATCGATGTGGCGAAAGGTGTCGAAGAACAAACCGAAAAACTGGTCGAAGTTTGTAGGATGCGCAACATTCCCATTATTGTGTTTATCAATAAAATGGACCGGGAAGGGAAAGATGCATTCGACCTTTTGGATGAAGTAGAGCAAAAGCTTGGACTTACGGTGACCCCCCTTAGCTTTCCTATTGGAATGGGCTATGATTTTAAGGGAATCTACAATATTTATGAGCGGAACATTAACTTGTTCAGTGGCGACAGCAAGAAAAATATCGAGGATACCATTGCCTTCGATGACATGGATAGTCCCGAATTAGAGAAAATTATTGGGCGTAAATCGGCAGAAATCCTAAGGGAAAATTTGGAGTTGATCCATGGTGTATATCCCAAATTTGATCGGGAACTATATTTAAAAGCGCAACAACAACCGGTTTTTTTCGGTTCTGCACTTAATAATTTTGGGGTTAGGGAACTTTTGGATTGTTTCATAGAGATCGCCCCGGCCCCGAAGTCAAAGATGGCGGAAGAACGATTGGTCCAGGCCAATGAAAAGGAGCTTACGGGTTTTGTGTTTAAAATACATGCGAACATGGATCCAAAGCACCGTGATCGCCTCGCTTTTGTTAAAATAGTATCCGGCACCTTTGAACGAAACAAACCCTATCTACATGTACGGCATGGGAAAAAACTTAAGTTTTCGAGTCCGAATGCATTTTTTGCAGAAAAAAAGGAAATCGTTGATATTTCCTATCCTGGAGATATCGTAGGATTGCACGACACGGGCAATTTCAAGATAGGGGATACGCTTACGGAAGGGGAAGAACTCCACTATAAAGGGATACCCAGTTTCTCGCCGGAACATTTTAGGTACATCAACAA
>JBBKWR010000200.1:0-6179 GCA_037969055.1 Flavobacteriaceae bacterium
TTGAAAGTGAAATCATTTCGTCGACCAGATCGCTGTATTCTGGAAAACTTACAATTAATGAAATTGCCGTACTGGCGGCTTTTTGCTCACAATAGGCATGATCGGTCAGGATTTCGTCAATGTTTTTTTCGGCAATGTCCACCCATCTGGGATCCGTTGGCAGTTTTAGTCCTAACATAATATCAAGTATTTGCGATTCAAAATTAACTTGAATCTTCAGCGAATCAAAATAAGGTCTTTATATTTGTAAAATGAACAACTTTATCAAAGGATTTGCGTGGATTTTTGGTGCCCTGTGCATCGTTTCCCTGATATTGCAGTACAACGACCCAGATCCCTTGGTTTGGATGATAATATATGGTGTAGCAGCGGTAGTTTCCTTTTATTTTGCGCTGGGGAAGATCAATTATAAAGTGCCTTTGACATTGGGAATACTATATGCCATAGACTGTGTATATCAGTTCCCGGATAAGTTTGAAGGTTTTGAAATCGGTTCTGGGGACATTAAGAATATTGAAGAGGGCCGGGAAGCATTTGGATTATTGATATTGGCCCTGGTAATGCTCACCTTTGCAATTTGGGGGCGATACCAAAATCGACTAAAGGTCTAGGTCGAACTCCTTTCTAAGAATATCGATGGCTGGGTTCTTTTCCCTTAATTTTTCATATTTTTCTTCAGGGGTGAACGCGAATTTTTTGGCACTTTCTTCATTCACGGTTATTTTAAGACTAATGAAATGATTGTTCAGCTTTGAGCGTAAAAATTCGATTAGCCCGAACTGTTCACGTTCCACTTCTTTTTTCATGGTGCCGTTGGGTAATTCGATCCAAATTACATGGCCCTCCAATAATTTTGGTACATCCGTGGCTAGGCTGGAAGCCATTATCTTTTGACCTTTGGCATCAATGCCCTCGACAAAATCTGTCCAATGCTTTTGCATTGCTGCTTCGGTAAATTCTGATTTGGGCAAATTGACCAAATCAATTTTTTCTTCTTTCTTGTGAAGTTGATGTGCCTTTTTAGCCTTAAGACTTGAAATCGAAAGCGCAGATACCCTTCTTTCAGAAATTTTAATGTTTATTTTCTTGGATATAATAGGCTTCTCCTTTATTTCGGTGGCGACCTCATTTGATGTGGCAACTTCCGTTGATTGCTTCTGGGACTTTTCGGGATTGGTGATTGATTCGTTTGCCGGATTTGTAATTTCAATTGGGGCAGACACGGTTTCTTGGCCTGAAACGATAGGTTTTTCAGCTGGTAATGAATATGATTCGTGATCTAAGGGTTGTTTATTAACTTCCTTATTTGTTTTTGAGGTATCCTTAAAAAATGATGCCGGCGCAATAAAGTCAATGGTCGAATTTGCTATAGCTACAGATTCAGGATTTTTTTTTTCGCCATTGAAATTAATGGAAGCCAGTTTCATAAGGGTAAGTTCAACCAACAAGCGCTGGTTTTTGCTGGTCTTAAATTTTAGGTCACAATCGTTGGCCATTTCCAAGGCGCTCAATAAGAGATTATTATCGGTTTTCTTTGATTGTTCCAGGTATTGTTTTTTGGCAACGTCGCCCACCTCTAATAGCGCAATGGTTCCTGGGTGCCGGCAAACCATAAGATCCCTAAAATGTGAGGCAAGGCCTATTATAAAGTGGTGGCCATCAAATCCCAAGGCCAATGTTTTGTTGAATAATAAAAGCAAATTGGGGATATCGTGGGATAAGATTAGGTCAGTAGCAGAAAAATAGGTGTCGTAATCCAGTACGTTCAAATTTTCGGACACTGATTTCCGAGTAAGTTTTTTCCCTGAAAAACTAACCACCCTATCAAATATCGATAATGCGTCCCGCATTGCACCATCCGCTTTTTGGGCAATAATATGTAGCGCATCCTCCTCGGCTTCGATACCTTGCTGCTCGGAAATATATTTTAGGTAATTGGCAGCATCTTTTACCGTAATACGCTTAAAATCAAATATTTGACATCGTGAAAGAATGGTGGGGATAATCTTGTGTTTCTCGGTGGTCGCCAGTATAAAAATGGCGTGCTTGGGGGGCTCTTCCAAAGTCTTTAAAAAGGCATTAAAGGCCGATTGTGATAGCATGTGCACCTCATCGATGATGTAGACCTTGTATTTTCCGACCTGTGGCGGAATGCGCACCTGATCGATTAAATTACGTATGTCGTCGACAGAATTATTGGAAGCCGCGTCGAGTTCAAAAATGTTGAAAGCAAAGTCTTCATCTGCCGTTTGCGTTCCATCCTCGTTGATTTTCTTGGCCAAAATTCGGGCACAGGTGGTCTTGCCTACACCACGGGGACCACAAAATAACAGCGCCTGGGCCAGATGGTCATTTTCAATAGCGTTGGTCAAAGTATTGGTAATCGAATCCTGACCCACTACATCTTTAAAAGTTTGGGGCCTATACTTCCGCGCCGATACAATAAAAGGTTCCAATGGGAATTGATTTAGATGAGTCTCGATTACCTAATGAGGGATATTACAAATATAAAAATAGCTGAGGTTAATGCCTTTTATTTAGGATATATTAAACGCTTTTTTATCAACAATTAAAATACCTTTGTAGCAAGCAGGTCACCTTATCGCGGGGAACTGAAGTTTATTTCGGTTTAACGAGGAAAGTCCGGACACCATAGTGCAGCGTAGCGGGTAACACCCGTCGTTCCGCCAAAAGCGGGATAGGACAAGTGCAACAGAAAGGATGTACAGGTCATGCTGTAGTGAAATCAGGTAAACTCTATGCGGTGAAACGTCATGTAAGTCGGTGTTTGAGGGTTGCACGCCCGAGTCGATGGGTAGGCGGTTAGAGCCTTTGGGCAACCAAAGGTCTAGATAAATGATAGGGACCGGTCCTTAGGATCGTCACAGAATCCGGCTTATGACCTGCTTTTTTAATGAAGCCCAATTTTTACAAGCGTAGCGCAGTAAAAATTGATGGCTGAATTAACCCCGGGCAAAGCTGAAGGGTCCCATTAATCTATTTCAGTTCTATTGTAGGGCTCACCGCACAAGCTTTTTATATCCTTATTAAATTATGAACACCAATTGCCACGCTTGGCCATTGGGAAGGCTGTTCCATTTACTCCTTATTTTTTTCGAATTTTATTGGCGAGTCGCAAGATCATTCCAAATAACTGAAAAAGCTAAACATACTTCCGCCGTATTTCCTAGCGTTTTTAAAAAAGGGCAAACCTGATAGGTCGGTTTTGTTGGAATGCTCTATAATCAATAAACCATCAGATTCCAATAGCTGTTGGTTAAATACAAGCTCTGGAATCATGGCAAAGTTATTAAATGATAGGCCATAGGGTGGGTCGGCAAAGATGATATCGACTTTTATTTGGGTCTTTTCAAGAAACTTAAAAACGTCGCCCTTAATTAGGGTCAAATCAATTTCCAATTGCTTTGCAGTTTTAGCCATAAAGGTGATGCAGCCTGCATCGGAGTCAACGGCGGTAATGTCTGTAGTGCCGCGGGAAGCAAATTCATAACTTAGGTTGCCTGTGCCTGCAAATAGATCCAGGACCTTAAGTCCTTCAAAATAAATCTGATTGTTTAATATATTAAAGAGTGCCTCTTTCGCCATGTCAGTGGTAGGGCGGACAGGTAAATTTTGCGGTGCGGTGATTCGCCTTCCCTTAAATTGACCCGATATGATCCTCATTAGAGCGCATTTAAGACAGTATAAGATATGTTTTCCAGGTTAGCCTTAGGATAGGAAGTGTTCATGGGCGTGTAGATCGAAACATGCTGTACGTAGTCATAACATAACTTATATATGGGATCGCCCTCCTTTATATCACCAAAAAGTTTAAGGCGAACACTATCGGAGTCTATTTGAAGTTGTTCTAAGCTAAAGAGCAAATAATATAGAAAATCTTCCTGGGTGGCATATTCAAAGCTATTGAAGATCAATAATTTTTTATTGGCAATTACCGTGATGTCCATTTGATGTTCTGCCAAGTGCACATAACAAACAGGAAATTTTCCTGCTGTGTGACCGCTCATAAGTGATTGCACCATTACAGTACCATAATGCTTAAAAACGAATTCGCCAAAAATGTCGTAGATATAGTTGTTAATGTTAACGAAAGGAACGTAGACATTTACCATATCATACCCCTCCAATTCGTCAAATTCGATAAAATCATTGGCTAAAATCTTCGCATTGAATTTTAGGTAATTGGGTAATTCTTCGGGGTTGAACAAGGGTTTGGGAACAAAACTAAAAAGATTGTTCCTGTGCAAAACAATCACTTCCGAGAACCCTGTTTTTTTAATGTTGTGCTTTTCAAAAAGTTGCTGAAGTTCCTTCAATACTTGGTGAGGCGGAAGTTCTTTGTGAAATGTCACATGCTCGGTTTTTAGCACCGTATTAGCCACGGTATCGAGCATACAAAAAGAAAGTCCATTCAAACTTATTTGAATGGACAGTCTATAAAAATCTTTTATTGAATTTTCTATGGTACTATTGTTGATCGCCTTTTCTGTCATAAACCGGGGGCCAGTTTCCACTGGTGCTAACTTCGTTCAAAGAACCAACGATGATTGCGTTACCATTAACCTGCTCTACACTTATTTCGGCATTTTCTTTCGCCAAAAGGTCATTGGGCTGGTCGAACAAAATAATGTTTTTGAGTACTTTGGCCTCAAATACAGGAGCTTTGTAGCCGCCCTTATCGACAATAGCCGCCTTCATCTCGATCTTCTCCCCGTTGGCTGCGCCAGGGATTTCCATCATGGTCTTGTACCGATCATCCTTTTTAAAGAGTGAATCCCTAACAGAAACTAAGCCAAGTGTATCGACGATAATCGTGTCAACCGGCATATCAATTCTAAAATGTTTGTCGTATCTGGTAAAGGACGAATCCCTTTGCTGGGTAATGGTATATTTACCGGTATCCACAAAACTGACCAAGCTATTAAAATCGTTTGCATATTTGCCGGTGACCGCCCTATATGCCTCCTGTGAATTTCTAACGTCCTTTAGCTTGGCTACAACTTTGGCAAAACGTTCTTGTTTTACTTTGTTAAATTCAATGGGGCCGGTTACCGATTTGTAGATGAGGTATCCGAAACCGATACAGGCGATCCAAAGTACAATTTGAATTATGGTCTTCATTTCCTTACTGTGTTAGTTTATATGGTGGTACCCACAAATCTACAATTTTTTTGGAAACTGCCTAATTTTTTACAACCGGATTTTACCCCTATTCCGAACGCTTGTCCGACAATGAATTTATAAGGAAAAAAGCACGGTGTGGGTAGGGTAAGGGACGACACAAATTATCCTAAATCCAGTTTCTTGGATGGCATCCCATTGTCAAACATGGTATTCAACGAAAATCATGATTATCTTTGGCAACTTATGGAAAAACTTTCTACGGCATCATTTTATAAAATACTCTGGGATAAGTTTCCGCATGACCCAACCACCAAGCAGGCTTTGGCCTTGCAGTTATTGGCTGAATTTTTGGTATCGACAAGGAAAAACCAACTCTTTCTCCTAAAAGGATTTGCTGGGACAGGTAAGACCACTTTGGTAGGTACCCTGGTAAACAACTTATGGAATACCCGACTGAAAGCAGTCTTGATGGCCCCAACGGGAAGGGCAGCGAAGGTCATGTCGAATTATTCAAGTACGCCGGCCTATACCATCCATAGAAAGATATATTTTCCCAAAAAACAAAGTGGTGGGGGTATCCAATTTGTTTTGGCCCCAAACAAGCATCGAGATACGGTATTTATTGTTGACGAAGCTTCGATGATACCAGATACCCCCTCCGACTCTAAATTACTGGACAATGGATCATTGCTGGATGACCTACTCATGTTCGTGTATTCAGGGCACAATTGTAAACTGATATTGATAGGTGATACGGCACAGTTACCTCCTGTGCATTTAGATTTGAGTCCGGCGCTGGATATGGGCAAACTGTCGGATATCTACAATAAGGAAGTAGTTATGCTGGAACTCGATGAGGTTATGAGGCAAGCGGAAGATTCAGGAATATTAATGAACGCAACCAATCTTAGGGAGCAGTTGCATAATTCATTTTATGAAAATTTCAAGTTCAATGTAGACCCCTATAAAGATATAGTACGTCTTATCGAAGGTTATGAAATACTCGAAGCCATAGATAGTTCATATGCTGAAAA
>JBBKWR010000201.1:0-3514 GCA_037969055.1 Flavobacteriaceae bacterium
TATCGGAGTGGTTATACTTTTTAAGTATGGGTTACCAACCGATGTAAGTAAAGACGGAAGTGTTCTAATGGCATTCCAGGAAACCAATACGAATGATGTTAAAAAGTATAAAAAATATGAATTATGGTCTCGTTTTGGATTAGGTCTATTGATTGTGGGTTTTTTGCTGCAGATAGTTTCTAATTATATTGAATAATGTAAATTCTAAATAAACGATACTTCAATATTTGGAAATTTTCAAAATAATTATTAATTTACATCAATAATATTAATATTGGTGCAATATGGGAGTAGTTAGAAAATCAATAACCTTTACCGAGCAACAGGACGATTGGATCAAGAGGCAGATTGAAAAAGGAGATTTTACCAACGATAGTGAGTACATAAGACATCTGGTCAGAACCCACCAGACAACCCAACAGGACCTTATTGAACTTGAAATGGCACTCGAAGAAGGTCTGTCAAGTGGAGAAAGCGATAAAAGCGTTGAGGATATCTGGAAAGAAGCTGAGTTGAGATACGCTAAAAAGAATGGCTAGATACATTCTGAGTAAGAGCGCACAATCCGACATAGTTGGTATTGCAGATTATACCATTGAGAATTTTGGAATTAAACAGGCTCGAAAATATCGAGATGGCCTTATCTCATGTTTTGTAGACTTGGCCGATAGACCTGAAAGGGGAAGGCTTTACCTGCACAAAGATGATACATTGTTACTGCGATATCGTCATAAATCACATGTAGTCTTCTATAAAAGAACCAATAAGGGAATATTGATAATTCGCGTTCTCGGAGAAAGAATGGATTTTATCAGACATTTATAAAAGTTCAAATAACGGATATTTAGAAAGTTCTCAAATAGTCGTACAGTTGTGCGACTATTTGATTACCTGAACTTTCTCGAAAATGGGGACAGTACCTGTTCTGGATAATTTCACATGGATATTTTAGGTAAGCATTTCAATAATACTAAAATTGTTTTTGGTTCGTTTTTGGTGTATATTAGCACCATATAAAATACGTTGATTATGGCAAGACAAAGCATTTCTTTAACAAGACCTAATGATGAATGGTTAAAGACCCAAGTTGAAAGTGAAGAGTATTCAAGTAAAAGTGAGTTGGTAAATGACCTTATTCGTCAAGCAAGGGAACAGCAGAAGGAAGTTGATTGGATACGTGCCAAACTGATCAAGGCCGAAAAAAGCATTGAGAAACGTGGTTACGTGAAAAAATCAGCCGGACAGATCTTATCTGACATCAAGAAAAAAGCCAAGGGGAATGGCGAATTATAAGCTTTCGCCAGAAGCAGAGGACGATCTTTATCGAATATGGCTTTACGGCCTGCGAAATTTTGGCGAAAAGCAAGCCGACAAATACTATCAGGCATTCTTTGTGCATTTTGAAATGATAGCCAAGGACCCCTACCTATTTCCATCGGTCGACTACATTCGCGCTGGTTACCTGCGTTGTGTTTCTGGAGTGGACAGCATATATTACAGAATCATCGGTGATACTGTTGAGATAATGACCATAATTGGTCGACAAGATTTAGACGCCAAAATTTAAAAATTTGATTACCAGGATGAAAATTGTATTTATATCCGACACCCACGGTAGACATAATCTTTTGGATTTACCCGACGGCGATTTGATAATTCATGCTGGCGATGTTTCAAGTAGGGGAACCAGGGATGAAGTAACGGAGTTTTTATCATGGTTCAAGAAGTTGGATTTTAAACACAAGATATTCATTGCCGGCAATCATGATTTCTTTTTTGAGCTTGCGGAGACCGAGGATATTAAAGCCCTAATACCTGATAATGTTATTTATTTAAATGATAACGGAGTGGAAGTTGAAGGACTCAACATATGGGGTTCTCCGATACAACCATGGTTCAATAATTGGGCATTCAACAGAAAAAGAGGAAAAGAGATCAAGGAATATTGGAATAAAATTCCAAATAATCTGGATATATTGATAACCCATGGCCCACCGAAAGGCATACTTGATAAGACGATAAGTGGCGAATCGGTAGGTTGTGAAGATTTATATAATACCATCTTAGAAGTCAAACCCAAAGTTCATGTTTATGGGCATATCCATGAAGCGTACGGTGAAGAGTCAAGACATGGAGTGAGATTCATAAATGCAAGCGTTTTGAACGTCGAATACCAGATGGTAAATTTACCTGTCACAATATCAATTTGAGTTAAACCATTACCAAAGTTCAAAAAAACGATGTTGGAATTTTTTGCACCTACATGTTGTCGACATATAAAAAATTAGTAGCTTACTTGCCACTAAATACGAATATCATGTACAGTTTAATGAAAATAGCCAGGTTTTTAATTGTTGCCTGTATAATTCTCCTTGTTGTCAATTGCAAGAATGCTTCTTCCGAGGATTCTATCGTAGGTCGCTACGAGTCATCAGGGGACACAGAACATAAGGAGATTGTTTACCATATTACTCATATCAAGGACAATCTCTATGGTATTAAGGTCAGTGCAACCTTCAATGGCACTGAAACCCAAACCGATTATCTTGAAGGATCCTATAATCCTGAGGAAAGAATTTTGGCCACCAAAAGATCCAATGTAGTACTTAACTACAAGTTTTCCCCTGATTATGCCACCGTGGAATTGCTAGGAAACGAAAACGACATGAAACTTGAACGTAGGTAAACAATTGGTAATACTACAACCCTAGGTTCAAATTTTAAAAGGTCATGGTTGGTAGTTCAGATTAACGATTATAAATTGAATAAAATATTCAAGTTCCGAATCGAGTTGGAGGGTAGTGACCCACAAATATGGCGTGAATTTTTGGTCCCATCGGATACCACGTTTTACAGGCTTCACCATATCGTTCAAATTGTGATGGGATGGGAAAACTATCACCTTTACGAATTCACCATGGACAGTTATCGCATTGGCCAACAATTTGAGGACAATGGTTTTAATGGCCCCCATGAGGTCATCGATTCGAAAAGGATAAAAATCAGTGAAGTGCTAAAAACCAAAGGCCAGAAATTGGTCTATCTATATGATTTCGGGGATTACTGGCAGCATTCCTTGAGCTTGGAAATGGTCATACATGATCTTACAATTCCATTTCCGGTTTGTTGCGAAGGTGAGTTGAACTGTCCTCCGGAAGATGTTGGTAGCTTACTGGGTTTTTATGATTTTTTAAAGATTATGGCGAAGCCCAAGCACCCAGAATATAAAGACCTTGAAAAATGGGTAAAAAGTAAGCTTGTAGCTATTGACGGCAAATATGATCCTGGTAAATTCTATATTGAAAAGGTAAATTGGGTGCTATTAAATTTAGATATTTACATCAAGGACTGGGAGAATGAGCTTAGCCAATAGTAAAAGTTCAGAAAAACGATAAATTATAAAGTGGTATCACATATTGTGATACCTTACAAGTATCGTCCAATAAATTAACAAAAGTTCGATAAAATCAATTGCAAACTGAGTCAAAAAAAGTATAGGTAACTTCTTGAATCT
>JBBKWR010000202.1:0-13862 GCA_037969055.1 Flavobacteriaceae bacterium
ATTCGCCAAATAAGCCGAATTTCCCTAGCACCTTATTACAGCCGGGGCATACCTATACTTCGAACTGTGTCTATAAATTTGGGATTGTTCAATAGAAATACACAAACTACCCCATTAACCTAAGCCGATATGAAAATTACTTGGAAAGGCATTATGCCTGCCGTTACAACAAAATTTAACGAAGACGATACCCTAGATCTCAAAATGTTTGCTACAAACATCAACGCACAGTTAAATGCTGGGGTGCACGGTATTATTTTAGGAGGTTCACTTGGAGAAGCAAGTACTTTAACGGATGGCGAGAAAGAGCGGTTGATCCAGCAGGCCCTTGCAATCTCAATAGGAAAGGTACCAGTGGTCATGACCATCGCTGAACAGGCTACCAAAGTAGCAATTCAAGCAGCAAATAGGGCTGAAAAAGCAGGGGCGGATGCCTTAATGATTTTGCCTCCGATGCGGTATAAATCGACCGATTTGGAAACCATAACCTATTTTAAGGAAATCGCCAAAAATAGTGGTCTACCCATCATGATTTATAATAATCCCTTTGATTATAAAATTGAGGTTACCGCCGACATGTTCGAGGAATTAGTGACCCATCAAAATATTCAGGCTGTAAAGGAATCAACCCGGGATATTACCAATATTGGAAGGCTCCGCAATCGATTTGGTGATCGTCTGAAAATACTATGCGGGGTGGATACCCTAGCCTTGGAAAGCCTTTTGATCGGAGCGGATGGCTGGGTGGCAGGCCTAGTTTGTGCTTTTCCCAATGAAACGGTGGCAATTTACGAGTTGGCCAAAGCCGGCAGGATAGCTGAAGCTATTTCGATCTATAGATGGTTCCTCCCCTTGTTGGAGTTGGATATTAGTCCACAGTTGGTGCAAAACATTAAATTGGCCGAGGTGGCCACTGGTATAGGAACCGAACGGGTACGTGCGCCACGAATGCCACTACAAGGGGCGGAGCGCAAACGCGTACAGGCCATTATTGCAGAAGGCCTCCACAATAGGCCCGTATTACCGGACTATAAGGCAATGAAGATCAACTAAAATATAATTTATAAATTTTATATAAGCGATGGCTACAGGAAAAAATTATGTAGGCGTTGAACTATCGGCACAGGGAAGCAAATCCTATCGTACGTTCAACCCTTTATTGAATATTGAAAATGAAACCGTTTTTATCGAAGCCTCCCAACAGGAGGTAAACGAAGCGGTAAACCTTGCCTCACAGGCTTTTATTAGCTACAGCAACGTATCAGGCATTGAGAAGGCTGCCTTCTTGAATGCCATAGCTGAGGAAATCATGGACTTGGGTGATGGACTGATCCAGATGTATTGTGCCGAAACGGGCCTGCCCGAAGGGAGGGCAAAGGGCGAACGCGGTAGGACGATAGGACAATTGCAGGCCTTCGCAGCGCTAGTTTTGTCAGGTTCATGGGTTGAGGCTACAATAGACACGGGGATCCCTGATAGAACGCCTGCTCCCAAGCCCGATTTACGAAAAATGATGGTGCCCTTAGGTCCTGTTGTGGTGTTTGGCTCGAGTAATTTTCCTTTCGCCTATTCTACGGCAGGGGGTGACACTGCCGCAGCTTTAGCTGCAGGCTGCCCTGTAATCGTGAAGAGCCATCCAATGCACGCCGGAACGGGGGAACTTGTTGCCTCTGCCATTATAAAGGCAGCAAAAAGGACCGGCATGCCGAATGGGGTCTTTTCAAACCTGAACAGCAGTGGCATCGAGGTTGGGGTACAATTGGTGAAGCATCCAAAAGTCAAGGCTGTCGGATTTACAGGTAGTATCAAGGGCGGAAGGGCATTATTCGATTTGGCCTCCCAGAGGGATGAACCCATCCCTGTGTTTGCCGAAATGGGTAGTATTAATCCCGTGGTGGCCTTGTCATCGGCCCTGTTACAGGACGGAGAAAGTTGGGCAAAACAATACGCTGCTTCTATCATGTTGGGTGCTGGACAATTTTGCACTAATCCTGGTTTGATTGTAGCGATCAAAAGCACGGCGTTAGATGCTTTTATTACAGCGCTTGCAAAAGAAATCCAACAGTTGGAACCAAGTTGTATGTTGCACCCTAACATCCACGGAAATTATGAAAAAGGGAAAAACACCCTTTCAAATCAGGGTGGGGTGACCGTGGCTGCATCTTATGAAAATAAGGTTGCCCCGAACTTTGCCCAGCAAAAAGTATTGACTGTCAATGGATCCAATTTTTTGAAGAATCCGACCTTGCACCAAGAGGTATTTGGTCCATTTTCCATCGTGGTACGATGTGCCAATGTTGATGAGCTTACCGACATAATAGGACGTATGGAAGGGCAATTGACCGGCACGCTGTTGGCAAGTGAATCAGAAATAAAAGCGCATCCAAAGGTAGTTCAGGCATTGCGGGATAGGGTAGGGCGTATTATTTTTAATGGGGTTCCCACCGGGGTGGAAGTTTGCCCAGCTATGCAGCACGGGGGGCCATATCCTGCGTCGACCGATAGTCGTTTTACGGCGGTTGGGATCCACTCCATCAAGAGATGGGTTCGGCCCCTGAGTTACCAAAATTGGCCCAATGGACTATTACCCGATGCGCTGAAGGATGAAAATCCGTTGAAATTATCCAGATTGGTGAACAATGGGCTCAGCAATAAACCCATTCAAAGATAAACCCCTATGCACATTTTGAGAAGCACCTTTATTTTGTTGCTTATTTTGTTAAGTTCATGCAGACAGTTAGATGCACTCGATGCGGCTGATATGCTTGATGAAATTGTCAGAACCTATCAAGATCATGAGGGCTATGATAAAAAGCAATATCCTTTAGGGTTATTTACCAAGGAATATTATCGGGAAGAGGCAGACTTTGCTAACACCAAGCTTCAAGAATTATCCAAAATCGCGGTTTCGGCTTTAGGCGAAACCGACAAAATTTCATTCGATCTATTAAAGTTTGTTCTCCAGAATAAAATCGATTTATATGCCTTTGAAAAATACCTTAATCCTTTGCTATCCGACTCAGGATTTCATAGTGATCTACCCTATAGCGTAAGGCCTATGACCAACTATTCCCAGGTGAGGGAGTATCTCAACAAATTGAATGCCATACCTGACTTTGTTGATCAACACTTCAAAAACCTTAGGGAAGGGCTGGAGAAAGGGATGTCCCAGCCGAGAATCATTTTTGAGGGTTATGAGAGCACCTATAACGACCATATCGTTGCTAATTATGAGGAAAGTTATTTTTTTTCACCCTTCAAAAACCTGCCTGAAGTTCTCACCCCTGGCCAGAAAGATTCTGTCTTAAATGCAGCGAAAGTAGCTATTGAGACAAAAGTAATTCCCCAATTTATAAGGATTAAAACCTTTTTTGAAGAAGAATATTTACCAAAGACAAAGACAACCTTAGGGATTTCCGAAACGCCAGAAGGTAAGGCGTATTATCAGAATCGCATTAATTTTTATACTACCGATACGGTATATACCGCCGAAGATATCCATCAAATTGGACTTGGGGAGGTGGCACGCATCAAAGGACAGATGGAAGAAATTATCAAAGCCCTCAATTTTAAAGGAAGTTTTGCTGATTTCCTCAGGTTCTTAAGGACTGACGAGCAATTTTATGCCAAAACGCCCGATCAATTATTGATGATTGCCAGGGATATGGCCAAGCGTGCAGATGCACAATTGCCCAGGTTCTTTAAAACATTGCCCCGTAAACCATATGGTGTTGCCCCTGTTCCGGATGCCATTGCCCCTAAGTATACCGGTGGGCGTTATGTGGGTACCGAGCAAAATAGCACCGACCCTGGATATTATTGGGTCAATACCTATGACCTTCCAAGTCGCACATTATATACTTTACCTTCCCTAACAGTACATGAAGCGGTTCCTGGGCACCACTTGCAAGGAGCCCTTAATCTAGAGCTGGGAGATAGTATCCCTCAATTTAGGAAAGATCTCTACCTATCGGCCTATGGGGAAGGTTGGGGTCTATACACCGAATTTTTGGCGGAGGAAATGGGAATGTATACCACACCCTATGAACATTTTGGCAAATTGACCTATGAAATGTGGAGGGCATGTCGTCTTGTCGTCGATACGGGGATACATGCCAAGGGATGGACCAGGGAACAGGTCGTTGAATATATGGCCGGCAATACCGCTTTGTCACTTCATGAGATCAATACGGAGACCGACCGATATATTTCTTGGCCCGGCCAAGCATTGTCTTATAAAATGGGAGAGCTTAAAATTCGTGAACTTCGCAAGAGAGCGGAAAATGAACTGGGAAGTGATTTTGATATTCGAGAGTTTCATGAGGTGGTCCTTGGCCAAGGTACGGTGACCCTTTCGATTTTGGAAAATAGGATCAATGCCTACATAGCAAGTACAAAAAATGGGAATTAGCTCTTTTGCCTGTATTGACGCACATACCTGTGGCAATCCCGTGCGGGTCGTAAGAAGTGGCGGACCCATCCTGCAGGGTCGCACGATGAGCGAAAAACGACAACATTTTCTTAAAGAATACGATTGGATCCGCAAAGGTCTCATGTTCGAGCCAAGAGGTCATGACATGATGAGCGGTTGCATCTTTTATCCGCCCAGCGATCCTGACAATGACTTTGGTATTCTCTTTATCGAAACCAGTGGTTGCTTGCCCATGTGCGGGCATGGAAGTATAGGAGCTATCACTATTGGGATTGAGGAGGGCCTGCTGCATCCAAAAATTCCAGGAAAGGTACGCATGGAAACTCCCGCGGGACTGGTGCAAATCGAATACCAACAAACCAATAAAAAAGTAGATTGGGTGAGACTAACCAATGTAAAATCTTATTTGGCCGCAAGTAGTCTGTCCATAGTTTGTGCCGGATTGGGCGAATTGCAATTTGATGTTTCCTATGGGGGCAATTTCTACGCCATTATAGACCCACAACCAAATTTTTCGGGCATACAGGATTTTTCAGCCGGTAGATTGGTCCAGCACAGTCAGGAAATCCGTGAAATGATCAATAAAAAGTATCCAGATCGGTTTGTACACCCTGAAGATGATACGATTCGAAACGTGAGTCATATTTTATGGACAGGAACAACCATTTCACCAAAGGCAACCGCACGTAACGCCGTCTTTTATGGGGATAAGGCCATAGATCGGTCACCCTGCGGAACGGGCACCGCTGCACGAATGGCCCAATGGCACGCGAAAGGTAAATTGAAATTGGGCGAAGCCTTTATTCATGAGAGTTTTATTGGCTCCCAATTTGTGGGCAGGATCGAAGCAGTGACCTCCCTGTCGGGAAATCTGGCAATTGTTCCCAGTATCCAGGGGTGGGCTAGAATTTACGGGCACAATACCATTATCATTGATGACGATGATCCTTACGCCCATGGTTTTCAAGTAATATAGCATGGGAAAGAACATTATCGTTATAGGAGGGGGCATTGTAGGATTAAGCTCCGCCTATTTTTTAGAAAAGGAAGGTCATCAAGTTACGGTCATTGATAAGTCGGACATTACCGGTGGTGCATCATTTGTCAACGCCGGATATATCACCCCTAGCCATATTATTCCTTTGGCTTCCCCGGGGATGATTGCAAAAGGGATCAAATGGATGTTCAATCCTGCGAGCCCATTTTATATGAAACCAAGATGGGATGTCGATTTTTTTAAATGGGCTTGGTATTTCCACCGTTCTTCTACCCAAGAAAAGGTTGAAAAAGCAATTCCGGTCATCAAGGATATTAATATTTTAAGTCGGGGCCTTTTCGAAGACATCAAAGCTTCGGGTGACTTGGGAGATTTTCAGTTGGAACGAAAGGGACTACTCATGTTATATAAGACCGATGCCTCCCATAACCACGAAATGGAAGTTGCGAGAAAAGCGAGCTTTCTTGGATTGGAAGTGTCGGAATTAAACCTGGCCCAATTGACCAAAATAGAACCCAATATAAAGATTGATGCTAAAGGTGCCATTCATTATGAATGTGACGGACATACCACTCCTACGGAGTTTATGCCCAAAATGCTAAGCTATCTCAAGGATCGGGGGGTATGCATTAAAACGAATGAAGAAGTATTGGACCTCGGGATTAGCGGCCAGAAGATTAAACAGATCACTACCAGTTTGGGCACTTATAATGCCGACGAAATTGTATTGGCTGCTGGATCATGGAGTGGTGTATTATCTAAAAAATTAAGGATAGATCTTCCGATACAGGCCGGAAAGGGCTATCGCATTAATGTATACAGGCCAACTGGGATTTCAATTCCCGCAATTTTGATGGAATCTAAAATGGCCGTCACCCCAATGCAAGGATTTACAAGGTTCGCAGGGACCATGGAATTTTCAGGCATCAATGACCTCGTGAGAAAGGAAAGGGTCTTGGCCATAGCCAAAGGGGCACATAGCTTCTATCCAGAATTGGAAATCAATCACCAGGAAATGGCAGGGGCCAAAACCGGAATGCGTCCGGTGTCCCCTGATGGAATGCCCTATATTGGCAAATCAAATAGCATAACAAACCTTACTTTCGCCACTGGACATGCCATGATGGGGTGGAGCTTGGGGCCGGCGACGGGAAAACTGGTCTCCGAAATAATCGACGGCAAAAAAACTTCAATGGATATTGCTCCTTTTAATCCTGAACGTCGATTTTGATTGCTAACAAGAAGAATCTGCCACAATTTTCCATTCCCCATTGATACGTTTGAAAATGATCATAAAGGTTCCGTTTGCGTCGCCCACTTCCCGGCTTAAAAAATATTCGCCCATCACCCAATAGGCATCCGCGCTAATTTTATTGATGCTGGCAATTTTAAAGTTTAATTCGCCCGAATCTGCAGGCGTCGGATATCCCTTTTTGTATTTTTCCAACGTAGTCTGCCATCCTTTGGATATTATACCGCGACTGAAATAGGTGAGGGAATCAGATTTCCAATAGCCTTGCATAAAACCTTCCAGATCGTGGTTCGACCAAGCTGTTTGTTGTTCTGCCAAAATTTTTTGAATGGCGGCCAAGTCATTGTCATTCGAAGTATTATCTGTGCATGCAAAAAGGGATACAATCATTAGGGCGGATAGGATGGCTTTCATTTGATTTGATTTAATCCGTAAGATAAAGAAATTAGGACAGCTATTCATATAAGTAAATCTCTCCTTCCAGCAGGGTAGGGTTGAAACAATTCTTTACTATCTTGTTAGGCAATTGCCAGCGTAGTTATTACGTTGAAAATCCATAAAATTTAGGAACATGAAAAATACAATTCAACATCTAATCACTAAAAATAGGAAAAGGGAAGCTGATTATACCAAAACTAGGCAGGCCGAAACCGACAACCCTAAAACGAGTGATGACCGAAGGAACTTTTTAAAGAAAACAGCACTTGGTGGAGTTGCATTATCCAGTTTTATGGGTTTTACCATGGAAGATGAACTGTCTAGAACCACGGCTAACGTAAATCGCAATGCTGCACCCTCTGAATTAAAAATTACCGACATGCGTTATGCGCTTACAGGGGTCATGGGGGGAACTGCAATCATACGCATCGATACAAATCAAGGCATTTATGGCCTAGGGGAGGTTAGGGATGCGGCCGATGTACGCTATGCCTTAATGTTGAAAAGCCGCATTCTAGGGGAAAACCCTTGCAACGTTGAAAAAATATTTAAAGTAATCAAACAATTTGGAGGGCCGGCACGGCAAGCAGGTGGGGTATGTGCCGTAGAAATGGCCTTATGGGACCTATGTGGTAAGGCATACAACGTGCCCGCCTGGCAACTCCTTGGGGGTAGGTATCGTGATTCGGTTAGGCTTTATGCCGATACTCCGGAAGCGGATTCACCGGAAGAACAAAAACGGCTCATCGAATTCCGGGTCAAGGAGCAAGGATATACCTGGCTTAAAATGGATGTATCCATCGCAGAGCTTAAAGGCAAACCGGGAACCCTCGTGAACGGTAAATTTTGGGAAGATTCCAAGGGCAACCTTGCCCAATGGGGTGATCTTCGTAACACTATGTCTTACGGAAATACCATGCATCCATTTACCCAAATACAGATTACCGAAAAAGGATTGGAAGAGTTGGCCCAGATTGTGGAAAATGTACGCAATATGGTGGGTTACGAGATACCAATTTCTACCGACCACTATGGCCATTTTGATCTGAATAACAACATTCGAATGGCAAAGGCCCTAGAAAAATACAGACTGGCATGGTTCGAAGACATGGTACCTTGGGAATATACCGAACAATGGAAAACCATTACTAACGCAATTGAAACGCCGACCACCACAGGCGAGGACATCTATCTTTTAAAGGACTTTAAACCTTTGATAGACGCAAGGGCGGTAGATATAGTCCATCCAGATCTGGCCTCTTCAGGTGGATTGTTAGAAACAAAACGCATTGGTGATTATGCCGAGGAATATGGTATAGCAATGGCCATGCACCAAGCGGGTACCCCAGTTTCATTTATGGCAAGTGTTCATTGTGCAGCGGCTACACAAAATTTTCTGGCATTGGAACACCATTCGGTAGATATCCCGTGGTGGGAAGACCTGGTCAAGACGGTAGGGAATTTTAAGATGATCGACAAAGGGTTTGCCACCGTTCCAATCATAGCGCCAGGGTTGGGGATCGAATTGAACGAAGATGTATTGAAAGAACATCTGGATCCGAGGGACAAAACTTTTTTTGCCCCCACCAAAGAGTGGGACGTACTGCGCTCACATGATCGAAGGTATAGCTAGTAACCCATTATTAACATTGATTAATTTCAACTTTTGCCCATACACATATCATGATAGGATTAAAGGATATTTTTAATATCTTCATTGATTAATAACTTTAACCATCATCCATGTTTATAAAAAAAATAAATAAGCAAATTCTATTCATCCTATTTGGAACCTTGTCTGTTTTTATGACACGGGCACAAGGTGTGGCATCCTCCCCTGAATATATTAAAGAATTGACTTCCAATTGGACGGGGGAAAGATTTAACGATGGGAGGCCCAAAGTTTCAGATGCGCTATTATCCAGATTAAAAAAAATTCAAATAGAAGAGGCTTGGGGATATTTACGAAGTAAAGGATACCACAATCAATACGAGGGAGGATGGCAGATCATCCATCCCGAGCAGGTCATGACCGGACGAGTGGTCACCGCACAATATATGCCCTTACGCCCAGACTACCAGAAATTGGTGAAAGTGAAGGGCGGTAAAGAAAGCCGAGATACCATCGGGGGAAGCAACTCATGGCCGATTGAGATTTTACAACCGGGCGATGTTTATGTAGCAGATGGGTATGGCAGGATAATAGATGGCACCTTGATTGGTTCAAATCTTGGCAATGCCATTTTCACAAATTCTAAAAATGGGGTCATATTTGATGCAGGGGTTAGGGATTTGGCAGGCCTTTTAGATATTAAAGGATTTAATGGTTGGTTCAGGGGTGAAGATCCATCATATCTTGCCGAAGAAATGCTGACAAACATCAATACCCCCATAAGAATCGGAAGGGCAACGGTATTGCCCGGGGATGTCGTTTTGGCCAACCGGCATGGAACCATTTTTATTCCATCCCATTTAGTTGACAGATTGGTGTTGTCGTCTGAAATAGTGGGCTTGCGTGACCTGTTCGGTTTCCAACGTTTGCGCGAGAAAAAGTATACCCCAGGACAAATAGATACGAAGTGGACAGAAGAAATCAATAGTGATTTTAGGGATTGGATCAGCAAATACCCAGATGAAAAACTTCCTATGACCCGTAAAGAATTAAAAGAATTTTTAGATGCCGAAAAGGGCTAATTCAACAACTATGCAACTAAAAAATGGGCTATGTTCACTATTGGTTTTGTTAGGGCTTGCAGCTGGCTGTAAATCCAACCCATCCCAAAATGATCAGGTGGCAGCCGCGGTAGATGCCTTATACGTCGCGATGGTCGACCCAAACCACAAACAACTTGAAAATTTAACGGCCAAAGACCTTACCTATGGGCATTCCAGTGGCTTGTTGGAGAATAAGGAACAATACATCGAATCTGTGGTCAACGGGCCATTTGACTTTATTGCCATCGATCCAACAAATCAAACAATATCGATCTCAGGCGATACCGCGGTGGTTAGGCATATTTTTATAGCTGAGGCCGTTAATTCAGGAGAACCTGTAGCTATTCGAATTGGAGTGCTTATGATCTTTCAAAATCAAAATTCAGATTGGAAACTTATTGCAAGACAAGCCTATAAATTATGACCCGCACTACATTAAAATAACTGCCCAGCCAAATTACTTATTTTGAAGAAATTTAATATTCATTCCATTGCTTTAGGTATAGCTTCGGCGCTGTTCGTTTTAACTTTATATTTAGTGTTTTCTGGCAATTTGGAACACGCCGGACTTGTTATCCTAGCCTTTTTTGCAGCTTTGGCAATTGGCTTTAGTGGTTTCAAAGCACTGAAGAGTCTGGTCTTTACCAGCATGATATTTGCAGGGGTTTCGTTGGCTTTGTATTATCCCCATCTGTTGTTGGAAGTAGGGGGTTACAAGCTCACTGGTCTGATCATTCCTTTGATCCAAATCATTATGTTCGGAATGGGGACCACCATGAGCCTCAAAGATTTTGGTTCGGTATTCAAAACGCCCAAGGGTGTTTTTATCGGAGTAATGGCCCAACTAATGATTATGCCTATCATAGGTTTTATATTGGCCAAATTAAGTAATTTTCCTCCCGAAATTGCCGCGGGAATCGTATTGATAGGTTGTTCCCCAAGCGGTGTCGCCTCAAACGTGATGGCGTATTTGGCAAAAGCAAATGTTGCCCTTTCCATTACAATTACTTCGATCTCTACATTGTTTGCACCCTTTATAACCCCTCTATTGATGAAATTATTGGCAGGCGAGTTTATCGAAATTGATGTAATCGATATGATGTGGAGTATTGTAAAAATGATTATAATTCCTATAGGGGCCGGTTTGGTTTTTAACCGGCTACAAGGAGGAAGGGCCAAATGGCTCGATCAGGCTTTGCCCATAGTCTCCATGCTGGCCATTGGAATCATCATTACCATCATTACCGCTGCAGGACGGGACAGCTTGCTGGAAATTGGGCTTATTCTTATGGGGCTTGTCCTCATACATAATGTTATGGGCTATTCAATAGGGTATTGGTTCGCCCGCCTATTCAAATTGTCGGAGCTTGATGCCCGCACTATCGCCATCGAGGTTGGGATGCAGAATGGGGGCCTTGCCTCGGGTATTGCCAATTCGTTGGGAAAGATTGCTACCATGGGGCTGGCTCCCGCAGTGTTCGGACCGTTGATGAATATTACAGGATCTATTCTGGCTTCCTATTGGCAAGGAAAACCTCCAAAACCAGACAATCGATGAGTGGTTAGCCTATGTACATGAGGCATACCAAACCCAGTATTTTGATCCAAAGCCATAATAACAATACACTGAAATTATTCAAAAAAGGATTTTTTGATGCCCAATTCCAAACCTCTTAATTCGGCCAATCCCCGCAACCTGCCTATCGCCGAATAACCTGGATTTGTTTTTTTATGAAGATCGTCCAACATTTGATGGCCGTGATCGGGCCTCATCGGAATCAAATGGTCGCTTCTTCCAATATCTCTTCTTCTTTTTTCTTCGTGCAATACTTTTTTAATAATTCCGTACATATCTACATCCCCCTCCAAGTGATTCGCTTCGTAGAAGTTACCCTTTCCATCCCGCTGGGTACTTCTTAAATGAAGAAAATGGACCCGATCTGCAAATCTGTCGAACATTTTTAAAAGGTCGTTGTCTGCCCTTGCGCCCAATGATCCCGTACAAAAAGTTATCCCATTGTGTATAGAGGGTACCTGGTCAAAAATGTAGGCATAGTTGGCTTCGGTCCCCATAATCCGAGGCAATCCTAAAATAGAAAATGGTGGATCATCGGGATGGATACACATCAACACCCCATTGGCTTCGGCTGCAGGAATTACTTCTTTTAAAAAATGTACCAGATGGTCTCGCATTTCAGTTTCCCCAATGTTTTTATAGGTATTTAAAATAGATTGAAACTTGCTGAGGTCATAGCCTTTTTCTGGGACTGGATAGCCCTCGGAAGATCCAGGAAGTCCGGCAATAATTGTTTTGACCAATTCCCATTGTTCATTTTCGGTCATTGCATCGAAGTGTGCCTTGGCACTTTCGATTTGCGCTTGCGTATAGGTCTCCTCCGACTTCGGGCGCTTTAAAATATAAAGATCGAAGGCGGCGAGGGCATTGAACTCGAACGCTAGGGCCTTAGACCCGTCGGTTATGGTAAAGTCTAGACTGGTGCGCGTCCAATCCAACACGGGCATGCAGTTATAGCACACCACATGAATGCCACACTTGCCGAGGTTGCCCAAGCTCAATTTATAATTTTCAATATACTGTTGGAAATTACCTTGTTGGGTTTTAATGTTTTCATGGATCGGGAGCGATTCCACAACACTCCAAGCAAGTCCATTCGATTCCAAATGGTCCTTACGTTTCATGATTTCCGATACCTCCCATACGGCCCCATTGGGGATGTGGTGTAATGCTGTAACAATTCCTGTCGCACCCGCTTGTTTGATGTCCTGTAGGCTCACCGGGTCACTGGGCCCATACCATCTCCATGTCTGTTCCATAATTTATCTTGGAGGTTCCAAGTTTTTATTTGACCTTCTAAAAAAGGTTCTGGATTTCGAATTGCGTTTTCTAATTTCTATACCTGTTTCCAATCATCAACTCCGAGTGCCAATCCTTTGAAAGTACTTATCCCATGTATTTGTCAAACCCCACTAAAGGCACTAAATCCACCATCTATTGGCAAAACAATTCCGGTAATAAATTTGGCGGCATCACTACATAAAAAATGGATGGCACCGTTCAGTTCATCTGCTTCCCCAAATCTTCCCATGGGTGTGTTTTTGATAATGGTCTCGCCACGTTGCGTATAGCTTCCATCTTGATTGGTCAGTAAGGCTTTGTTTTGTTTTCCTATGAAAAATCCTGGAGCTATGGCATTTACCCTGATCTTATCTCCGAATTTGGTGGACATTTCCACAGCCATCCATCTGGTAAAGTTTTCCATGGCTGCTTTAGAGGCAGAATAACCTGCCACCCTGGTAATTGCCCTTTCAACCGCCATTGAAGAGTAATTGATGATAACCCCTTCCTTTTGATCGGCCATGGACTTTCCAAATATCAAGGAGGGCAGCACAGTTCCGTTAAGGTTTAGATCCATTACTTTTTTAAAATCCCCCATTGAAAGATCGAAAATGGTCTTATCTGGCGCAATGGTAGCGCCCGGTAAATTTCCTCCAGCTATATTCAATAAAATATCGATCCTCCCAAAATCTGAAATAATCTTCGATTTAACATCGCTCAAAGACGCTTCTGAGAGGATATCGGCAGCATAAGCCTTTGCAATCAGATTATTTTTTTCCAACTCACTGATCAAAGGCAGTACTGAAGCTATGCTTCGCGAAAGTAAGGCCAATTTCACACCAGAATGTGCTAGACTTTTTGCGATACTTCCTGCCAAAGCGCCGCTGGCACCCGTAATAACCGCCACTTTATTTTTGAGTTCGAACATTTGCTTCATTTCAGTCCATAAAAAGTACAAGATAAAACATTATCGCTATAAAAAATAACAGTGTCCGCAAAGGCTAGCGTATGCGTCAAAAAAACGCTTACTTTTATACAAACGACATAATTCTCAATTTAAAATGCAAATTTATAAAACGGCTGATGGAGCCGTCATCAGAAAAGAAAATAGACTTTATCTCAAAAAAGTGCATGATTGGGATAGATTTATAAATCGGGTAAACCTATACCA
>JBBKWR010000203.1:0-3423 GCA_037969055.1 Flavobacteriaceae bacterium
GGATCTGTCTAGGGTTTAAGGTTAAAATGAACGATACCATGGATGATTCAGATGGAGAACAGGCCTTTTGGATCGATGGAAAGAAAATACAACATTTTGGGAAAGGTTTTCCAAAGTCACATCAAGACGGTGGATATGTCAGGGAAAATACGGTGGGAACCGACTTCGGAGGATTCAATCGGTGGACCACCCAAGCATTAAAGAGCTACTTTTTTTGGTTCAACTACTATATGATACATGTGGCGGAGGGCAATATAGAACAGATTTGGTTCGACTATGACGTAATTTCCACTGATTATGTCGGACCATTATAATTATAAGATGATAATAAAACGATCAATAACCTTGCTTTCACTACTTTTTAGTGGGTTTTCCATTGCGCAGACCATTGAATATAAATTTCCTGTGGAATTCGACCAGCCCAATAACATTCATTGTTATTTAGATAAAGTGGCCAGCGACATTACCCGAAATTCCTTAAGAGAAATTAATGGTTTGGAGGACTGGGAGGCCGTTCGAGAGCAACGGCATAAGCAATTATTGGAAATGTTAGGGCTACAGGGAAAACCTTTTACCGGAAAAAGACCTCCCCTCAATGTGACTAAAACTGGAACCATTCAAAAAAAGGGGTATCGAATCGAGAAGCTGTATTATGAATCTTTGCCAGGGTTATATGTACCGGCCAATCTCTATATTCCCGATGGGATCAAAAAACCCGTCCCAGCCATTTTGTATGTCTGTGGTCATGCCCATTCCCAAAAATATAATTATCAGGCACATGCCAAAAATTTTGCCCAAAACGGCTTCGTATGCCTTATTATCGAAACCATTCAGAGAGGGGAGGTAGAAGGGGAGCATTTAGGGCAAGAATCAAATGGTTGGTTCAATTGGTACAGTCGTGGCTATAATCCCGCGGGAGTGGAGGTATGGAACGGTATTCGGGGCCTCGATCTATTATCCGAAATGCCAGAGGTCGATAAAAATAATCTGGGTGTAACCGGTATTTCGGGAGGAGGTTCCCAAAGCTGGTATCTGCCCGCTGCCGATCCAAGGATAAAAGCTGCGGCCGCCGTGGCAGGCGCAGGTTCGCTAGAAGGTCAGATAACCCAAAGAACCATCGACGACCATTGCGATTGTATGATGCCGATCAACACCTATGGCATTGACTTTTCCGACATTGGGGCATTGATCGCACCAAGACCGTTTATGATTGCACAACCTAATCGCGATCTGTACTATTCCATCGAGGCAGTACATACCTTGTACGACAAGACCAAACCCATTTATGCGTTCTACGGAAAGCCGGAAAATTTGATGATGATAGATGCCACTGGAGGGCATAGTTATGGGTCGAAGGAAGAACTGCGGCCAGAAATTCTCGCTTTTTTCCTAAGGGAATTAAAAGGAAAGAATGTCAAACCGGAAGCCCTTGGCAAAATTGATATCACCAAAGAACTATCCGAGGAAGCGTTAAAAGCCTATGTAAAAGGCGCCCCCAAAGATGACAGAACGAAAACCATACAGGATTCGTTTGTGGCATTGGCAACTCCGCCTACGATACATGATCAAGAACAGCTTGAGTCTTATAAAAGGGAGGTTATCGCTTTTTTAAAGGAAAAGACCTTTGGAGCGTTTCCAGTGGTGCCCGGGCCATTGGAAGTTCGATTGGATTTTAGGTCGTCTAGCGATTCGGGCGATGAACGAAAGGACTACAGCTTTGTCTCGGAGGAAGGATGGCGGTTGAAGCTGTCCTTGCAAATTGCGCAACAACCTGCGGAAAAAGACCTACCCCTTTTATTGGTGTTGAAAAATCCAAATGAAAAACGCTATGAATCGGCCTCCCTCGCTGGTGGTCTGCACGAAAAAATGATCGTCGCCTATTTTGAGGCCAGGGGCATCGGCGATACCGGTTGGTCAGCATCGGAACAATGGTATATTCGCAGGGCATCGGCATGGACCGGAAGAACAATTGCCTCCATGCGCGTTTATGATGTGTTAAGATGTCTGGAAGCCTTACGAAAGATCCCGGGAATCGATCCAGATAATATTAGTATCATCGCACAAGGGGAGATGTCCACCGAAGCTTCTTATGCGGCCCTGTTGGACGGCAATGTGAAAACGCTGATCCTTAAAGACCCGCCAGCCACACAGAATGTTACCAGTCCCCCAGACGGTACCGGCCCGGCCTTGGAGATGCTCAACGTGCTTCGTATTACAGACTTGCCGCAGGTTGCGGGACTGATGTTTCCGAACGAACTCATTTCACTGGGAGACTTGCCAAAGGAATATCAATGGGCGGAAGACCTGTACCTAAAATTGGGAAGTCCACTGCACTTTAAGCGGGTCGAAAAATTATCGGAATGGAAAGGCAATCAATAAATATCCTACAGCGATGAGTGACCACCAAAAAAATAACCAGAACCCATGAAACATACACCGATGTGGTCGTCTGCACTTGGCATGATGGTAGAATAGGCATTGTATGGGGAATATGGGCCGGAAAGGATGGCTGCGTGGGCACGGTCTTTGGCCAGAATGGCATTGGTTAATTTAAATACGGAAATATTTCATCATGAGAAAGTAACCATAACATCAACTGATAAAATGAAAAAAATCTTCGGACTTATCGGCCCTGGCTTTATTACGGCCGCCTTGGTATTGGGCCCGGGTAGTTTAGCCGTTGCATCGAAGATTGGGGCCAACTATGAGTATCAGCTGCTTTGGATCGTGCCGTTGTGTGTTTTATTCATGGGTGCGTTTACCGTCGTTTCCACCCGGATAGGCACTTCCTCCGAAGTTTCGTTACTTGGCCAAATTCGTGCTAAATACGGAAACTGGATCGCCATTCTGATCGGGGTCGGACTCTTTTTAATAGCGGCATCCTTCCAGGCGGGCAACTCAATAGGAGCCGGAATGGTCTTTAGCGAGACCTTGGCCATGTCGCCCGCTCCATGGATTATCGGCATATCGGCCATAGCCATTTTCCTATTGTTTTTTAAGACCTTTTTTAAGATTCTCGAAAAGGTTATGATCGGAATGGTCATTTTAATGTTGGTATCGTTTGTGCTAACCTTGATCATTTCGAATCCGGATCTATCCAAATTGGTGGAACAGTTTACCTTTGGAATTCCAAATGGCTCCGAAATGCTGGGTTTGGCCTTGGTGGCCACCAGTTTTTCGATTGCTGGAGCTTTTTATCAATCGTATCTGGTGCAGGAAAAGGGATGGACCAAGGCAAAGTCCAAATCGCACGAACGGGAAGGTATTACCGGTATTGTTATATTGGGCGTAATTACCGCTACCGTCCTCTTGGTCGGGGCCTCCGTATTATTTCCCAAGGGAATTGAAGTAAACAGCGCCACTGAAATGGGCATGGCCTTGGAACCGATCTTTGGATCCGCCGCCTCTAATATTTTCATGTTG
>JBBKWR010000204.1:0-8265 GCA_037969055.1 Flavobacteriaceae bacterium
ACTGCCTTTATGGCAATGGACTTGGACGATGCCCTTGTTTTTCTGACCACACAAAAGAAGCTCGACGCTTATATTATCTATTTGGATCAGCAGGGCAGGACCAAGGAGTTTATGACCGAAGGTTTTAAAGGATTGATCGTAAAAGATTGATCATTTTCGGACGACCGGAATGATTTCCCCCTTCGCCAAACAGTATTTTTCCACATCGGATGGTTTCAAAACCAAGGTATAATCTACCGCTTCGACGGCGAAACCAACACTCCTAAGTTTATCAAAATAATCCCTACCATAGATGCGCACATGGTCATATTGACCAAATATTTTAGCACGTTCCTTTTGGTCTGTAATGGAATGGTCCTCAAATGTGGCGGCCCGTTTTAAATCTTGCGGAATCTGGAAAATGCCCCAGCCCCCTTTGTTGAGCACGCGATACAATTCTTTCATGGCTGTGGTGTCATCAGGAATATGTTCCAATACATGGTTGCATAAGATCACATCGAAGGAATCGTCTTCGAAGGGCAGGGCACAGATATCTGCCTTGACATCTGCCAGTGGGGAGTTGAGGTCGGTGGTGGTGTATTTAAGATTTTTGAGCTTGCGAAAACGTTTATAGAAAGCCTGCTCCGGTGCGAAATGCAGCACCTTTAACTGGGCGGTGAAAAAGTTGGTTTCGTGCTGCAAATACAACCATAACAAGCGGTGACGCTCCAATGATAGGGTAGAAGGTGAGAGTACATTTTCTCGAGGGCTTTCGTAACCATATGGTAGGAATTTCTTAAATGAACGTTTATCTATAGGATCGGTAAAATTGTTTCCTTTAAGTGCAATTGACAACAGTGGGCTGGCCAGATAACTAAGTCGAATCAGCAGTTGTCTGGGTACTATATTAAGGATGAATTTGAAGACTTTCTTCATCATTGTTAAGGGCTACAACTGAAGTTTTTTCTGGCGAAATTCATTTTCCTCATCACTTTTTATCCCTAGGGCTTCATAGATATATTGAAAGGTGGAGAGCAGCTCAGGTTTGCCGCCAACAATGGCTACATCGTGCTCGAAATGTGCACTGGGTTTGGCATCGGCCGTTAATATTGTCCATCCATCTTTGAGTTGTTTGATGTTTCGCGTGCCCATGTTGATCATAGGCTCTATGGCTACGACCATGCCCTCGACAAATTTTTTGCCCCTTCCGCGCTTGCCATAATTGGGCATTTCCGGGGCTTCATGTAGTTTTTTTCCCAAGCCGTGACCGACCAGTTCCCGCACGATCCCATATCCATGGCGCTCGCAATAATTCTGAATGGCAAACCCGACATCACCTACCCGGTTCCCTACCCTGAATTCACGGATGCCTATATAGAGCGACTCTTTGGTAATGCGTAGCAATTTTTTGGTCGCCTCGTCTACTTCCCCTACTTCAAAAGTATAGGCATGGTCGCCATAGTAGCCATTTTTTAAACTACCACAATCAACGGATAGGATATCGCCATCCTTGAGGGGCTCATTATTGGGGATGCCGTGTACCACCTGGGCGTTCGGACTCATGTTCAGGGTATTTGGAAAATCGTACATCCCTAAAAATCCTGGTTCTGCGCCCAACCCGCGAATAAATTCTTCCGCAAGTTTGTCTAGGTATAAGGTAGTGACCCCCGGCTTGATTTCAGCGGCCAACATCCCTAGGGTTTTGGAGACGACCAGGGCGCTCTCGCGCATCAATTCAATTTCTTCTGGTGTTTTGACTTTGATCATGTTGGCAAAGGTAAATCTTTTCGATCAAGTACCTAAACCAAGGGTTTCTGCGTCATCAATTTGGGTTGGGGGATGCCCATAAGTTTTAATATGGTCGGGGCGATATCCCCCAATACGCCATCTTTGATGGTTTTTATATCCGGATCCACTAAAATCAAAGGAACCGGGTTGGTCGTATGGGCTGTATTGGGCGATCCATCCGGATTCACCATGGTCTCACAATTGCCGTGATCGGCAATGACAATGGTGCTATAGCCATTTTCCAGACCTGTGGTTATCACTGTTTTGGCACAACTGTCGACCACTTCACAGGCTTTGATCGCGGCGGCCATTATTCCAGTATGACCTACCATATCAGGATTCGCGAAGTTCAGGCAAATAAAATCCGCTTCCTTTTTTTTCAATTCCGGAACAATGGCATCCCTTATTTCATAGGCGCTCATTTCCGGTTTTAGATCATAAGTGGCTACTTTTGGAGAGGGACAAAGAATGCGCTCTTCCCCTTTAAAGGGTACTTCCCTTCCCCCATTGAAAAAGAAAGTAACATGGGGATACTTTTCGGTCTCGGCAATACGTATTTGCTTTTTGCCGGCATTTGCCAAAACTTCACCCAAAGTTTGTTCAATATTGTCTTTGTCGAAGACTATGTGCATGTCCTTGAAAGAATCGTCATAATTCGTCAAAGTGACATAATATAGGTTCAAGCGATGGGTGTTCTGCTCGTGAAAATCGGCTTGACTGAGCATCTGCGTCAATTCACGCCCCCGGTCTGTCCTAAAATTGAAAAAGACGACCACATCGTCCTCATGGATAGTCGCTAGAGGAACCCCTATGTCATTGGTCATGACGATCGGTTTAATAAACTCATCGGTAACCCCTTCGTCATAACTTTTTTGAATCGATTGGGCAATATCGGTTGATTTCTCGCCCTGCCCGCGTACCAATAGATCATATGCCAATTTTACGCGTTCCCAACGTTTATCGCGGTCCATGGCATAATACCTCCCTATCACGGTGGCCACTTGCGTATGTTTGTCGGAGCAAAAATCGGTGAGATCTGACAAAAATCCTTTGCCACTTTTGGGATCCACGTCCCTACCGTCGGTAAAGGCGTGCACATACAATTTATCGAGACCGGCTTCTTCCCCGGCTTCAATAAGTCCCTTTAAGTGCCTGATATGGCTATGCACCCCTCCATCACTTAGCAGGCCCAGAAAATGCACGGCTCTATTGTTTTTTTTGGCATGGGAAAAAGCTTTCTTCAAGACCTTTTCATGCTTCAAAGTGTTTTCTTTTATGGCAAGATTAATTTTGGCCAAATCTTGATAAACGATGCGACCAGCACCCAAATTCATATGCCCAACCTCGCTGTTGCCCATTTGCCCTTCGGGAAGCCCTACGTTCATACCATCGGTAAGGAGATTCGCGTTTGGATATTTGGTGTACAGGGAATCAACGAAAGGGGTATTTGCCTGATCTACTGCAGAGATTTTGGGATCTGGAGATTTTCCCCAGCCATCCAAAATCATCAATATTACTTTTTTATTCATTTTGAAATGCGTGTTAAGGCGTTAAAAGTACTCCTCTTTCACAAGTATTTCAATACAGAACCCCCGCTTTTTTTGGGTATGGCCTTTAAGATGTTAATGCTTTTCCCAATTGTAGCCCTTTAATGTTAAATTTTCGTGAATTAACGGTGTAGAACGAAACAAAATGCCATAAACAGCGTCTATTTTAATATAAGTATTACTTATTCATCAATCTAAATCATTCATCATGGGAAAAACAGCAGTAAGCATAGCCATTGTTATCTTCGCGATGGTCGGCCACGCATTTGCCGCCGACAAGACCGAAACGACCTTTACAGCGCCAACAAAATTTGAGTTGGATGCTGAAATCAGTTCATTTTGTAAAGCTATAGTTATAGGGGATCTCGATACCGTAAAAAAGATGATCGAACTCGGAGAGGATGTCAATAGAAAATCTTTGGGCATGACCCCGGCCATATTTGCCGCACGTTATAATAGGGTGGAAATCCTAAAATTATTAATCGCCAAAGGGGCCGACCTAACCCAAAAATCGGATAATGGTTGGACCATAAATAAGCATGCCGAGCTTTCCAATGCCAAGGATGCATTGGCGGTTATCCTAGAAAATGTTTGATAGCTAATGGTTTATTCATCAATCAAAAAACCCCATAGGAAACATCCTAAGGGGTTTTATTTTTTACCGTCCTGCCCATATAGTGTTCAAGTAAAAGAGCCGGTGGTAAGGGTTTAAAATTCCCATCCGTTAATCGCCCGGTCAGTAAGTGCATATACTGCCATGAACAACATAATAGCGCAAAAAACAGAATACACTTTCAACAGGATCACCACCAGTTCGGGTTTGCAATCCTCGAAAGCTTGCGTGTAAATATTTTTAAAGTGTAAAAGTGTTCCCATTATAGTTTTATTTAATTTATTAATTAAAGCTACAAGGGTTAAATTTGAGGCATTGAAAGAACTTGGGATGGGTAAATATAATAAAATATTGCTAATAGTGTGAAGTAACTATACTATTTAACGACGTTTAATCGGCAATCTTCGACGTTCTGTCGAAATTATAATATATGATAGGCAGTTTTTTTGGCGGGGGATGTGTTTGTGCCCCATTACTGGCCCACGGAGACGTTTGCTACTTTAACATAGGCTAATTGTTTTATCATTGTCCCCTGTATTTCTCAATGGCCTCTTTTATTTTCTCGATACGGTTCTCGGGATCGGGATGGGTACTCTGAAATTCGGGAACGCGATTGGACCCAGAAGCCGCTTGCAGAATTTCCATTACTTTGACCATTTCTTCGGGGTTGTATCCAGATTGGATCATAAAAAGAACCCCGAGATCATCGCTCTCCAACTCGTCGCCCCTTCCATTTTTCAATAAAGTGTTATGGCCAATACCACCCACAACATCTCCCATATTTCCGCCAACCGAGGCCCCGGTAGATAGGGTTTGCCAAAATTCGCCCTCGGCGATCCTTTCTGCGGAATGTCGCCCGATCACATGACCGATTTCATGGCCCAATACCCCTGCTAATTGTGGTTCGTTCAATTGTGAAAAAAGGGCGTATGTGATAAATATCTGGCCTCCGGGAAGCGCAAAGGCATTGATGGTTTCTGGGTCGGCCAACAAATGGAAGTCATAACGGTAAGGGGTCTCGCGTGCCACACTGCTGTTCACCAATTTATTTCCGACCGATTTAACAAATGATTGCAGGCGTTCGTCTGGATAAAGTCCGCCATATTCCTGCGCTATCTGCGGTGCGCTTTGAAGTCCTATGGCAATTTCTTGATCAGGGGTCATGTTAATGGTCTGTATCCTTCCTGTATAGGGGTTTTCTTCTTTGCTGCTACACCTTTTGATAAAGGCAAAAGCCACAATGGCCAGACCAATGGCAATGCGAATTTTCCAACTACCTCTTCTCATGCTATACGTATTTCATTACCGGTTAAGATACAAAAGACTTATAATAGTTCGGTATTGATATCTAAAATATTGTCGTGTATATAGGTGTTTATGAAGCCATTCGTGAAATGTTCGCACCCTAGAAAGTCTTCCTTTTCCAATAATTGTAGAATGTGCTTGCTTCTAAATGCGGTGAGCATAGGTATCGAAAGAGGAGCGTAACTATAGTGCCAAGGCTCATATTTAAATCCCTTCCTTCTTGGCTGATCAGTGTAGACCAGGTAATAATCATATTTTTTGGAATTCGCGTCCATCCAAGTTTTAAAGGCTTCAAACGGGCCACCAACTCCGAATTTGCCGGGTACCAAAACATCGCCATCTACCTTTTTATTGCCGTCGACTATATCGATATCCGTCCCCCAATGGTGCCTGCTGGTCCCGGGTATGGTAGAATATTCGATGATCTTGTCAATGGCCTGCAAGGGTTTCATATTATCCTCATCGGTATACTGACTATATTTCCGTTCCCAGATACCAACTTGTCGATCGAAACTTCGGTAGCTCGAAATCATTTTAATATCGATGCCATCATTGTGCGCCGCTTTTTTCATGTCTACAAAGGCGTCATGGGCCTCCTTTCTAAGATTGATGCCCTCTCCGAAAAGTTCAATTTTTTCCTTGCCCATCAATTCTAAAACTGAATATTCAAAATCCCTGGCAAAGGTTATATTCGGCAATGCGGTCAAACCAAGCCCGACCATACCGGTTTTTTGGATAAAAGATCTTCGACGCATATCGTTTTTATTCGTTTTTAATAAAAGGTAGTCAATGCTAAAAACTTTACAAAAATACTGCCAAACAGATTTTGTCGCCCGTAAATCGGCATCATTAATTATATCGCTATGCGACCGGACGCTCCCCAAAGGTAAGAAGTATTTTATAAGTTCACTATTTACTTCTAGAAGCTGGGCCTACTTTTTATAAGGGGTTGCTTTTTTTAATTACAAGGCAAAGGCCCAAGCAGCTTTTAGTTGAAGAGTCCTCAATAGTATTGGGAAATTACAGGTAAAGTCAAATTAAATATCATCAATAGGTCAAATAGAAGTAACCTTGATAGTGTAGATCCAAATCGTGCAGATCAAGCAGATAGAAATACACCCCTGTTGGCAATCGATGGTTGTTTTTGTTCCTGATCTGGTTCGAATACCCATTGAATTCGTTTTGATAGTTTGATTTTTCATACACCAAAAGCCCTTCCCTGTTATAAATCTGAAATGAATTATTAGGCGATTGCTCCAAAATTTCTATTACAAAAGTATCGTTCGCGCCATCTCCATTTGGGGTTATCAGATAATGTCCCGGTCCGTCGGCCTGATTTTGGAACATAAAGCCCAGGGTAAAGATTTCATAATCGTTCGCGTTGAAAGTATTGGAGGTCACCCAGCCCGCGTCGATATTGCCTCCATTTTTGGAATTGCCCAAATTGTCCCATTTTTCGGTTAGTTTGTTCCATCCGGTAATGGCAATATTTTCCATGCCCCCGACCTTAAATGGCAGGGCGTTTTCAGCGTTCCAATTAAGGGTGATCTGTACTATCCCAGAGGTGGACAAATTCCAAAATTCCTTGGGATTGATGGCCCCTAGACTGGCCGCCTTGTTACTGGTATAAAACCCTTTGGAAAAACTTGTAGGATAATCCGGATCTTCATAGAGATACTGACATTTGGCAAAGAAAGTTCCATCCACAAATTCAATTTGAAGTGGTCTTAGGATATTGTCGTAACCCACGGGAAAGCTAAAGTTTTTTTGATCTTCAACAGCAGCATGGCCCGCCACCTTCGAATCATTTGTTGCGCCATTATGGATTGCATTTTCAGTCAGTTTCACATAAATGCTTTTGTCATTTCTAGGCGTTTGGATGTTTCCATAAATAAAATTGAGGGAATTGTCTATGTTGATCGATACGTCCAGCTGCAAGTCACCGGCAACGGCCATTTCAAAATCATAAAAAGTTGGACTGTACGCCCCTGATATCATTAGGCTTTCTTCGCCATCATAGAACCCTACCAGGCCTAGGTTTTCATCAAAACTTCCATCATTGATCAAGCTGGTATGGAAACCCACCATCGACTTATCATGCATTTGTATGGTCCCATAGTTATGTACCATATGCTGTGCCGTCCCTATTAAAGAGATCAGTAAAAAACTTGAGTACATTAAGCGTTTTATGCGGATCATTTATTTTGTACCATTTTTTTTGATTATGGTCTTCTTCTTAAGAAAACAGCAACGCGCGCATCCGCTACATTTCCAGTACGCAGCACTGTTCTGAATCCTATGCTCGTTCCTATTGGAATGGCAACGGGCAGAGCAAGTACCTGGGTATACACCATGTTGTCTGGGTTACCTGTAGCGGTAAAAGTAAATAGGTTGGTGTCGGTATTGGAATTTATTATAGCGATTGTCGCCGTAGCACCAACATTGCTATTATCTGCATTAAAACTCACGGCATAAGCTTCCCAGGCTTCTGGTAAGGGAATACCAATTTGTCCTGAGTTGCCATCGCCAAAAGACCATTCCAATTTATCGTTACCGAGGTTCCCATCTTTTTCGGCCCAAATCACGATTTTTTCGTAATAGTTAAAATAGGCTCCCCCATCCGTTCCCACGGTTAATTTATTGTTGGCATTGGTCGACACTACTCTGGCGGTCTGTGCAACGGCTTGTTCGTTGGTATAAGTGATCACGCCCGTGCTGGTATTTTGTACCAGGGTTGTATTGATGTTGGTGGCCGGGTCACCCGGGTCCCCTTTATCCCCTTTTAGACCTTGGGGTCCTGCGGGTCCAGCCGCTCCGGCAGGTCCCTGTGGTCCCGCGGGTCCAACCGCTCCATCAGCACCATCCGCGCCGTCCGCACCAGCGGGTCCTGTTAATCCTGTAGGTCCTTGAGGTCCTGTTGCGCCATCAACGCCGTTTGTTCCGTTTGATCCATTTGTCCCATCAGCACCATCCGCACCGGCAGGTCCTGTTGCACCGTCAGCACCATTTGCTCCAACAGGCCCTTGCGGTCCT
>JBBKWR010000205.1:0-4177 GCA_037969055.1 Flavobacteriaceae bacterium
ATTCATTACTTGATGTTTCTGTTGTTCGTTACACGTTGCTTTGCAACAGACTTTGTTTATACTACTTGCCAAGACATGTCCCGAACAATGGGATTGCCTCGACACTTTCTACCGTTCAAAATGAACCAACCAAATGATTGGCGCTCCACCTAAAAGTTCCCGTTAATCCTCTGACATGATAATGGCGGGAATTTCCAGACCCTTATACATCTGATTATAGCCCTTCATTTCTGAAGTAATGATTGCGTTACGTTCGGTCTCGAAGGTTTTCCAGTTCGCCAAAAGGTCTTGTAAGCGTTCTTTCGCCCCAAAGGTAACCTTGGGCTCCGCAACATCCACATAATCTTTTAAATACATCAATTGCGCATTTAATTTATTATTGAAATTGATGACATCCTGGAAGGTTTTTTGTTTGGGCTGAATGAGGTTTTGTTCCCAAGTATCGATGCGTTCGATAAGGGTTTTTCCTTTATCGAGAAGTTCCTTTGCCTGGTCGTTGTCCTTCAACAATTTCGAATAGCCTTCCAATTGCGCTTTGGCGGAACGCATTTGGTTGACAGACTTGTGGATATTTTTAATGGTATTTTCGATTTGGACCAAAACGTTTTGCTGATCCTTGTAATCTTCCAATGATGAATCAATATTCGGATTTGGCAATATATTTACCTCGGTTTCCGAAGACAATTGGTCCAACGTTAGTTTTAAAACATAGTTACCCGGTCCGACCCTTGACCCACCATATCCGCCAAGTACAAACACCTTATCAACTGAGGGCAAGGTTTCACGACCGAAGTCCCATGTAAATCGGTTATACCCTTTCTTGGCTGGTAAAACCTGTGGCTTGGAAGGTCCGCCCGGCCATGATTTAAATTCTTTGGGCTTCTTATTGGTGATGGTTCTTAACAATATCCCATCTCTTAAAACGTCTAGTTTTAGATCTAAGCTATCGGCATCTTTATCCAAGTAATAATCAAATGTAACTCCTGATTTGGGATTATCGCCCAGGCCGGGAACAGGTTTATCACTGCTACCACCAAACAATAAGTAGGTATCCTTGGGATGAAATATTTTAATAGGCTGTAGTTGATCCCTTAAGTTTTGTAGTGCCGCTACATCATCCAAAATCCAAAAGGCACGACCCGCAGTGGCAGCCACAAGATCGTTGGTCTGGAAGATAAGATCATTGATGGGCACCACGGGAAGGTTCAGTTGCAGCTGCTGCCAATTTTGACCATCATCAAGAGAAATAAAGAGTCCTGTTTCCGTTCCCGCATAGAGTAAACCTTTTCTCTTGGGATCTTCACGGACCACCCTCACAAAGGTGTGTTCCCCTTTGATTCCGTTAACGATTTTGGACCATGTTTTGCCATAATCGGTAGTCTTAAAGATATAAGGATTCAAATCCATTGCCTTATAACCCATAATCACCACATAAGCGGTGGCCTTGTCATGGGGAGAAACTTCAATACTATTGATAATTCCTTCCGATATAATTGGCGGGCTAACATTGTCCCAATGTTGGCCACCATCCTTTGTAATGTGCAGCAGACCATCGTCGCTACCAGCCCATAGCACCCCTTTCTCATGGGGCGATTCCACCAATGACATTAAAGTATTATAATTTTCACCCCCGGCCGCTTCATTGGTATAAGGGCCACCGCCGGGACCTTGTTTGCTTTTATCATTTCTGGTGAGGTCAGGGCTCACCACTTCCCAACTGTTTCCTGAGTCGGTGGACTTGAAAACCACATTTCCGGCATGGTAAATAGTGCTCCTATCATGGGGTGAACTGATGATGGGCGCATTCCAATTGTACCGAAATTTGAAGTCTTTGGGTGCTATACTCAAGCCCAGCTCTGGATATTCTTTTATGGGCTTCGATTCCCTTGAGGCCCGCACCCACTTTTCGATAATGCCTTGGTAGCAGCCTCCAAAGACGTTTTCGGGGTGGTCGGGATCAAAGGCTAAAAATGCACTTTCACAACCGGAAACGGAATACCAATCTTTCCAATCGATACCTTGGCCGTTCGTTCGGCTGGCGATGGCAATGGCCGAATTGTCCTGTTGGCCGCCATACACATTGTAAGGCACCAAATTATCTGTGATGACCCTATAGAATTGCGCGGTGGGCTGATTGTCCTGGGTGCTCCAGCTTTGACCCCCATTGTTTGAAATGTTGGCCCCGCCATCATTCGAATTGATCATTTTGGAGTTATCGAAGGGGTTGATCCATAAATGATGGTTGTCGCCATGGGGCGTTGAAAGCGGACTGAAGGTTTTGCCCCCATCGATGGATTTGGTCACGGGCGCGTTCAGTACATATACCACATTTTCGTTCTGTGGGTCGGCAAATATTTCCATATAATACCAGGACCGCGCAATGTTAATTCGGTCTTTACTGGTTTGGGTCCATTTTTTACCGGCGTTGTCAGAACGGTAAACGCCCCCTTTTTCGCCCTCTGCCTCAATGACCGCAAAAACCAGTTCTGGATTAGCCCTTGAGACCGAAATTCCCGCTTTTCCAAATTCTTCGGGAAGGCCATCTTTCATCTTTTCCCATTTGGTGCCGCCGTCGATCGACTTGTAGAGGCCAGAGTTTTTACCTCCCGATTCCATTGTCCAAGGATACCTGTGATGCTGCCACATGGCTGCGTACATGATCATTGGGTTTTTCATGTCCATTGATACCGAGGAGGCTCCCGTACGGTCATTTAGGTAGAGTACCTTTTCCCATGTGGCACCCCCATCTATTGAGCGGTAAACGCCGCGATCTTCACTTGGCCCATATTGGGCACCTTGGGCGGATATGAACATTATATTAGGGTTGGTGGGATGAATGATCACGTCTGATATATGACGGGACTTGTCCAAGCCGATATGTTTCCAGGTCTTTCCGGCATCATTCGATTTGTAGACTCCATCGCCCATAGAGGTCATTACCCCCCTGGCCGCGTGTTCTCCCATTCCAACAACGACTAGATTCGGATCACTTTCCGAAACGGAAATGGCCCCGACAGTACCAGTTTTAAATTGGCCCTCAGAAATATTTTTCCAGGTAATTCCATCATCGACCGTTTTCCAAATTCCACCGCCTGTGCTGCCCATATAGTAGGTCATCGGTTGCCCGATAACCCCCGTTGAAGCTACGCTCCTTCCTCCGCGAAAAGGGCCAATGTTCCGCCATTTAAGTCCGTGGAACATTGAATCGGTGAGAACAAGCACAGGTTGTTGGGGTTTTTTACCACGCTTTTGCGCTTGTCCCCAGAATGGGACAATTAGCAATGCGATAAGGAGTAGTTGGATTGGTTTCATGCTGTGTGGATTGGTTGTTATACTAAAAATATTATTATCAATAATTGAGGCCTTCCCGCTTCATGGCCCGCCGGTAATTCATGGCCACCGTATCAAATTTTAAATGCAGTTCTTCGGTAAAGTCAAAAGGGACTTGCTCCGGACGTTGTGATTCTACAATTCTTTTATCTTGATCAAAAATGACCTGTTCGAAGTTTTGCAGAACGGTGTCCGGCTCGTTCAGGTTATAGTTTCGTCCTATGATGCAAAAGCCCCTACATTGGTTTGAAGAAATTGGTTGGGAGGCAAAAAAGTACACCATTCCTTTTTCTCCTCCCCATCCCAAACGCAGTACCAGGGAATATGGCAGATGCAATCGATAATGGCTCTGCCTTTCCGGTTTTACGATCTCTTCGTTGGCGAAAATCGGGAAGTCATCGCTGTTGGGGGCTTCCGGGCGAACTATGGAATAATGTAGCACAGCACCCTTGATTTCGACCTTACATTCAGGTACCTCCGGTCTTTCTGGATCCCCCAACAATCCAGGATGGACCCATGGAAAATGACCAAAATCGGTAAAATTCTCCACCTGACGCGAGGAATCACTTTTCCAATCGAATGGGCCCGTATTTACGAATTTCCAATCCGAAGCATCAAATTCTGGTATCTCGGGCAAGGGATAAACCGATTCATTTAAGGCCACCCAAACCAACCCAAACTTTTCTTGACAAAGGTATACTGGGGTTTTGGCCTTTTCTGGTATAAGGGTATCCGGTGCCTGTGGAATCAGTACACAATCCCCTTTTCTATCATAGCGCCAGGCGTGGTAAGGGCACACCAAACAGTCATCCTTTATCCATCCCAATGAAAGTGCAGTGCCCCGATG